>CAZHPP010000420.1:0-3956 GCA_964534535.1 uncultured Victivallales bacterium
CGCTCTTCTTGTGAGACAAGAAAAGATATCTGACGCCGGCAAGGGAATATTCGGCATAATTGGAAGCATTCGGCAGCCGGTGAACCGTCTTCATCGGGACTCCCGCCTGACGCAGGATGTGCATCATGGCCTGGACGACCGGCAGACTTTTGCCCTGCTCCGAAGCTTGTGAACCGGCATAATCTCCGGGTGCGAAATTCAGATAAAGCGTCTTCCCCCTGCCGTAATTGTGCAGCAGCGCGACAGGCGCCGCCGTCTTGGATGAATCGGCGAGACGCATTCCCCCGATCTTGCGCCCTTTGACCCGGACGACTGCGCTGCCGATGTTTCTGACGCCGGGCATCGCCTCCAGCAATGTTCCCGTGAGAATCCCGCCCGGCTGCAGACCGTCGATTTCCACTGCCGCAGAAATTCCGGGAACGGCATCCGGCGCAATCATCACGCCGAAAAGATCCTGCAGATGTTTCCGCGAACGCGGCACGGCAAATTCATCCCGCTCGCCCGGAAGAATATCCGCGATCAGGATGCCTCCGTTCCGGACATATTCTTTCAGGGATTGGAGATCTTTTTCGGAAATCATCTGCATCAGCGGCAGAATCACCACGGGATGGGTTTCCGGCCGCAGTCCTTTTATCTGGGCATCCGTGATCACATTCGGAGCATCGAGCCCCATATCACGGATCAGCTGCGAATAGCTTTTCAATGTATCCAGATAATATGTCTGGGTGATCGGACCGGTTTTTCCGCCGGCTTCGGCACTGGCCAGACTGGCTGTGGACCAGACCAGCGTAACGGGCGACAGGGTCCGCCGGCCATGGCCCAGCACATAATCAGCGCAGCTGCTGCGGATCTCGTCGAACATCCGCTTCAGATGCAATGCCTCGTCGCTGAACCGTCCGTCGCCGCGGCGGATCAGATGGCCATACCACCAGACGGACGGCGTGCGCAGTCCCCCGATGAGCTGTTCCCACACTCCGTAGCGAACCCCGTAGTCCGTGTAAGCCCCCGTCGTATGCGCATCCGTCATTGCCGAGCGGATCGCATCGAGGGTGAATGCATTGTGGTAATAGGAACTGCACTTCAGGAACGGCATCGTTTCCAGCAAATCATATCCCTGGTACAGTTTTGTCATGTCCATTCCGGAATATCCGACTTCCGCGCCCGAAATCCGTTTCACTGTTTCAGCAATTTCACGCGAAATTCCGGTAATATTGCTCATCATGAACAGGCGGTGCGCAATGAAGGATGTGAAATTTTTCTGTTTCAACGCCTGTGCGCAGGTTGCCGGAACGACTTCATCCCACGAATGGAACGCGGTATTCCAATTGCTGTTGAGCCTGGCCAGGTCGTCCGCATACTGGCGGCGCAGCTGCGAGCGGAACGCGGCAAGACAGAACGCAGAAGTGCAGAAATCATGCGGGGAATTAAAATATTCCCCCAGGGTGACTTCGTCAGAAATATAGCAGTTTTCGCATAGATTGTCCCTGATCTTCACGGCGATTTTTTCCGCATTCGTTACAATTTTCATTCGACAGTCATGATCGCGCAGGCATGGATTGCGCACTGTACTCCTGCCCGGCGTTTTGCTTCCCCGGAAGTGGGCGATCCCCAGCGGCGCGTATTCCATGCCGGCAGCTGAAACGCTCTCGGCCTCCCCGGCAAATTCCTCCGGAGTTTTCGTCGACCCCATGGGCGCGACAAGGATTCTGAATCCGATTTCCGCGAAGTCGGCATTCATCCGGCGTTCCCGCCATGATTGGAAATGCGATCCCCAGAGCAGCGGACGGATCTTTTCCGTACTTTTTGCCGTCGGTTCAAGCAATACCTTCGCCGCGGCGCAGTCGACCAGCCGGCCGCCGGCAGAGAGTGACGCCTCTATTTCATAAAGTTTCTGCGTTGAGGCAAACCCGCGTCTCAGCTCGAAATCAATGGTCCCGGAGGCTCTTTTCAGCACCTTCTGCGCTGTCACACGGCCGGTCGAACATTCGCGCAGACGCAGCGTCAGATCGCCGTATCCGGCAAGCACAGCAGTGCCGCGGACGGCCTCCGCTTTTCCAAAGACGCGTTTTGCAGCAGTCAGCTTTCCAATCCGGACAGGTCCGTCATGTTGGTCCGGCAATGTAAAATAATCCGAAGAATTTCTGCCGCTGAAAAGCCAGGCATGGTGATAACTGGTGCCGTTCAAGGCCGACATCGCCGAAGCGGGCAAAGCGAACTCGATCGTACTTTTCCCCGCAGGGAGTCTGCCGTTCCAGACCGTCTTCAGCGCAGTCAGCGAGCCATCCGGCAGCGTGCTGCGGAACTGAACCGACAGATTGTCCGAAGCCCTGGCGGAATCCAGCTCGAGTCTTGCGGTTCCGTCTGCCAGACGCATCGATTTGATTTCGGCATCCGGCGTCAGCGAAACCGCCGTACGGAAAAGTTTGCCGTAGAAAGCGAAATAGTATTCCCAGTACGGGAAATTCCCCTGTTCCGCCGGAATATGCGGAACCAGCGCGCGCGATTCCCTGAGCCACGCGATTCCGTGCGGCAACATTGGAAATTTCAGGTGAACGACTTTTCCCCTGCCGCGGCTGTAAATCAGCGGAGCGGTGAATCCCTGCAGCCGTTCAGTCAGAGTCCCGGCGTATGATTCCGGCGCGATTTCCCTGCCTCCGGCCGCCGGCACGAGCGATGGAAAATCATTTTTCTCGGAGACATAAATGAATGCGGCCCCGGCCTCGACCTGCCGGATGATTTCCTGCAGGATGTCCCCGGGAATGCTCTTTTCATGGTGGCCGCAGAACAGAATGATTTCCGGATGCTTTTTCAGCGCTTCCCGGAGCATGACGTCGGGCTGGGGGATCTTCCAGCCGAAGTACGAGGTCGGCTGCAGCACGGCCGCATTCGAAGTGTCGACGACTGTCAGGTCGGGGGCAAGTCTGCGCAGCATTTCTCCCGCTTCGGGGTTGCCGTGTGCCGCGGAAAGCATCAGCACCTTCAGCCTGCGTGCCGGAGCCGGATTCCAAATCAGGGCAGGCCCCTGATATTCCGAAAACATTTTCCCGACGGCATACGACGGAACGAATTCAGTCGACTTCGGACGTGCGTCGGCGGGACAGGCTTCCGCATAGGAAAATTTCTGAGGATCGACGAACCGCACGGAAAAGGAAAAGCGGTATTTATATCCTGCGAGCGGGTCATCCAGGACAGCATGAAGCGCCATCTCCTTCCGGCCTTTTTCCAGCGGGGGCAGTTCAAAGGCATCCGAGAAATAATCCAATACCGCCAGTCCGTTCGGGCTTGCCGAGAAATAACTGTAGAAAAACGACAGCAGCTGAAACGGAGCTTCAAAAATCACTCCGCTGTCCTTTCCCAGGATCGCCACTTGTCCGCGGTCGGGATTATGAATGAATTGATCTGCCGATCTGCAGTCGCCCGGTGTATAATTCAGCCTGACCGGGCCCGCCTCGCCGGAGGCAGTCCAGGAACTGTTGAGCTGACCATTTGGGAAATAATAGCAATACCGTTTCTCCTGCGGAAAGCAGAAGGCATTGCCGGAACGGAATGCGCCGATATAATTTTCCCTGCCCGGATTCGTTATGACATAGTCGACGCGCAATATGTCCGAGTCATCTGCAAGAGAAAAACTCTTTTCAATGTCCAGTTTCATCCCCTCGGGCGAGGCAGCCGTAATTGCGGCCCTGCGTCCGCTGCTTTGAGACACCAGACGGTAGGGCATGTTTTCATACCGGCGGTCAATCCTGCGGTCGGCGGGATCAAACAGGCTGTCCGCAAAGAGTCCGCTTCCGCCGGGAGCGGACGGGAGAAGAACGGTATATTGCCTTTTCCCTCCGTCCCTGCTGAGTTTTGAAATTCTGGCGCCGCGGGAAAGATCGATTTCCGCTGTCATCCTGTCATTGGAAATTCTGGCAATGCCGTCGGTCACATGGACCTGCGCACCGGAGAGCCATAAC
>CAZHPP010000421.1:0-3943 GCA_964534535.1 uncultured Victivallales bacterium
GGTCTTTCAGGTGCTGGATCTACGACAGTAGAAATTTGAAGCTGAGTTTAGACTTGAAAGATCACCGGACGTTCACTTTTATCTACGACAGTAGAAATTTGAAGCTGAGTTTAGACTTCCGATGCGTCAGGGGTACTTTCCGTATCTACGACAGTAGAAATTTGAAGCTGAGTTTAGACGTACAGAAGGAAAATGGGAATTATGAATCTACGACAGTAGAAATTTGAAGCTGAGTTTAGACTCAAAGCTGAAGGATGAAAACAGCCGATCTACGACAGTAGAAATTTGAAGCTGAGTTTAGACTTTTTATTGTCATCATCAAATCCTTTGATCTACGACAGTAGAAATTTGAAGCTGAGTTTAGACAAGAAACGAAAACGGTCAGGATTCAAATCTACGACAGTAGAAATTTGAAGCTGAGTTTAGACACATCAAGTGTCGATCTGAGTGTAAGATACACCATTTTTTCAGAAAGTCAAGCCGTTCGTCGGGGAAAAGTGAGGCCCAGTCTGAAAAATTAAGACCCGGGTTTGCAGAATCAGAAGAAGAGCAGATCCTCTTCCTCGTTTTTTGCATAACCGAAACGGTCAATGATGGAATCATCATGCAGGCGGATGATCATCACGCTGTCTCCCTGAGAGAATTTTTTTTCGAACTTCAGCTTCAATTCCGTGCGGATGCAGGCAAGGATCCGATCGCTGTTTCTGATTTCGAAGACGGAATACTGAATTCGTCTGCCGAACTGTTTCAGGAATTTGGATAGATGTTCCCGCAGTCTGTCATCAGCCACATCATAAATGACGAGGAACATCAGTTGTCCTCCCGGAAATTAAAGCAGGGGAATGAACCTATGTCTTTTTCCCTGATGAACCAGCGATAGTAATTCTGAATGAAGAGGAAGATATCTTCTTTTCTTTCCAGGATGTCTTTGACGAAGAGTCTGATGTATTTTTCCTGTTCTGTGAAGTTCTGGCTGTAAACGCCTTTTGAGCAGGAGAAATCATCTTGTGAAATCTGTCTGAGATTATAAGCCATTCGGAGTCTGTGGTCGATGATGCATCGGAAGGGTTCGATGAGATCGCAGACCAGAGATTTCCGCTGATAGAAGAATGTGTGATGCACACCGCAGTAGACGTCAAAGCCGTAAAGGGCAAGCAGGGCATCAATGAAATTGAAGAGCAGCGTGTACCCGATGTCGAGGAGGAGGTTTGGAATATCCCTGTGACATCTTGGTTCCCGTCTTGTCCACCCGAGAGTTCGGAAGTAAGTCTGGAAGAAGAGTTTGCTGCAGTTTCCCTCGATTCCCATGAGAGTTTTTCTGTCGGGAGCGGAATCTGGGGCCGCCGACTGGAGGGCGATCAGAGCCGCGTCGTCTTCACCGGAGCGGTAACGGAGGCATTTCAGAAGTTCGCACTGATTGTGAATTTTCATCTGAATGAGGCGGCATGCGATTCTGTGATTCCGGAGACGGGAGGCATATTGCCTCATGCGGAGCAGAGTGTTTCCTTCGGCGGGAGAGTTGATGACGGTGTCCGGACGGAGGTTATGTCCCAGGAGGATCAGCGGGAATCCGAACTGGTGCGCTTTCTTCAGCATGACATTGGTGACGGTGATGTTGCCGATGATGAACAGTGCGAACATTCGGTGGCAGGAATGCTGAAGGGCAACGGTGCCGGCGGCGTCCTCGATGACAAGATTGTCGGCGCGGAAGCGGAGGATGCTGTTTTCACCGGAACGGAAGAAGATCGTCTGCTTATAGCGGAAGTCGGGAAGAGACATCATGAGGTTTCCTCGGCGCACGCAGGCATATCGCAGAGGCTGCGGTAATTGCAATGCGCGCATTTTGCGGGATTGGGCCGGAAAGGCTGATCCAGGGAATAATCGGCGATATCCGCCATGGTGTGTTCGAATGCGTTGATTTCATCGGGACCGGGGAGGGGGATCGGCCAGCATTTATTGTCTTTGGAAGAGTACAGACGCAGAGATCTGACGTTCCAGCCCATTTCCGTGAGGGCGAAATACTGGGCATAGAGCTGGTATCTGAATCCCGGATAGACGGCGGTGACGGAGAATTTCCGCTCCGTGAGCTGTCCCGAGGCAGTATCAAAGATGTCAATGCGTCCCAGCAGATTGTATTTTTCCGAATAGACAGTGATTCCCTGGAGAATGTCAGATCGGGAGGAATAACGCTGCTCATCGACGGCGCGATGGACAGCGGTCCCGACCTTCTGAGGTGTTTCCCGGAAGACGGACGGGTCGAAATTCTCACTGAAGACGTTATGGAAGAAGATGGAGCGGGGACAGAAGATGAAATCGTTGATCTGCGTGATCATGAGATAAGATTCCATGTCCTGCCCCCGGGGCTCCGGTTTTCAGCGCGTCATCTTGTCCAGTCCTGCTTCTGCATAAAGTCAAGCCATTCGAGATTCGTGAGCGGGACTTTTTTGTTTCCGAGGGCAAAACTCCGGTTCAGCAGATGGAGTCCCTTGAGTGCGATATGGTAAGCACCGTTGGCATCGGCGTCGCAGGGGAGGGACTTGAGTCCGTTTCTGGTGTCGAAGAATTCGCCGGAAGAGTTCATGACGGGGGAAACGAGGTAATCCTCCCCTGTTTCGGAATTGCTGTTCCGCATCTGCATGACGAGATTGAAGGCGCGGTAGAATTCATCCATGACTCTGACGTCGGTGATTTTTGCGATATCGCCGCGGAGATCCCTTCCGGACTCGAATTCGATCCCTGTGTTTTTCAGGAGATTTTTCAGCAGTTCGCCCGGGAAGACTTTTTCGCAATGGAAGAACCGGGATTTATTCTCTTTGGAACGTCTGATGCGGTCGCCGGAGGCATAGACGCTCCATGTTTTTCCAGAATAGCAGTCTTTTCCGAAATCGGCATAGCTGAAATCGAAGCGGAAGGCGGAACGGACCGGATCGTAAAAGATTTTTTTGAATCTGGCGAAGAAATCCTTTTTGAGCCCGATGTTGGTCAGACCGCTTCGGGGAAGCAGGTCGGCGAAACCGGTGGTCGGATCGATTTTGGAAGTGTACATGGCCGGGATGTAGAAGAGGAATCCGGACTGTTTTCCCAGCTCCTGAAAACTCTTGAACTTCGTCGTGAGCTGATATCCCTTCAGGACGCCGCCGGGCTGATCGGGGGAACGGTCCTTGAAGAAGAGATAGTTGAGTTTCGTGATGAGCATTTTTTCGAATTTCTGGTAGATCTGGCGTTCGAATTTGAAGCGGCCGCGCTTGAACCCGAAATTCAGGTCTTCCAGCACGATGACTGCCTGATATCTGATCATCAGTCCGACGATCCTGTGAATGGCCTGGGAGAGATATCCGGTCTTGAGCTCCTTGATCGTCCCAATGGAACGCCAGCTTTTTCTGGCATCGTCGCGTTCGTGCTCGCGCAGTGAAAGTTTCTCCTGGTAATCGACATTGTCAATGATGTTCAGGCTGTCCTGGCAGATCAGCTTTCCGCCGCGGTCGATGACGGAAACATAAAGGAGATTTCGTTCGCCGCGATCAATTCCGATGACATGAAAGTCCTGGTTCTCCCGGAGGGATGCCATGACGCGTTCATTCATTTTTATGACGGACGGGGCCTGATAATTGAGGGACATGGAAAGGTGCAGAAGATATTTTGTCTGCGAATAGCGGCGGTCCTTGATGATTTCATAGGGGACATCTTTGATGACAGCGGAGGGCAGAATTTTTCTGGCTTCTTCGCTCAAATCCTTCTCCGCGATTTTTCCGTTGGCGAACCGGAAGAGTTCCTGATGGATTTTTTCGGGGATTGATTTTTTGTCTTTTGTGGTTCTGTCGACCAGTTTCTCGCCTGTCTTGTGGGAAACTGTCTGATGGATCAGGGGATCGCGGAGGAAGATCATGGCCGATCCGATGTCGAGAACATTCTGTCCGCCGTTCATCAGGTGCTCAAAGATGAG
>CAZHPP010000422.1:0-3930 GCA_964534535.1 uncultured Victivallales bacterium
TTTTCCGCTGGAGGCATAGTATTTCTTCATCGCATCGACGATGATGTCCGCAAAGGCAAGGTTCGTCAGGTCGAAATCGTTGCCGATGTGCGCCTTCCGGTTGCGGTACATGAAGCCGGATTCATTGGTAAAGAAGATGTCCTTCTCGCGGTCCGGATAGAACTTCGCGATCCGGTTGGGATCCGGATCGTGTCCGGGATGGAACTGCTTCGGTCCCATGAATTTTTCCAGCCGCCACTGCTCCTGAATGTAGATTTTCGGATTGGGGCTTTGGGTTGATTCATAGTATTTTCCGAGGAGTTTTTCCCATTCCCCCTGTGCGTAGCGGTTGCTCCAGCCGATCCAGCAGCCGTCGCGGTTGAAAAAGCGCGGATAGTCGGAATACCGGACGGGCGCAAGCGGCAGATTTTCGATTTTCGGATAGATCGAGCCGTATTCTCCGGGAAAATACCAGCGGCAGCCGAGGATCCGCTCTGCAAAATCGCAGACGCCGAACAGCGTGCCGCGCTGGATTCCGGTTCTGTCCATGGGATCTTTTCTGCCGTTCCCGGGAATCAGCGCCGAATCGTATCCGGCAATCACCACGCCCTTGTCAAAGGTGAAAATTTCGAATCCCTGTTCTCTGCCCTTGAACGGGTCCGCCCCGAGGCGTTTGGAAAGTTCGTTATATCCCAGAATGATCTTCAGAGGATATTTTTCGGCCTTCTTGAGTTCATCAAGGCCGAAAAGCTCCGGCGCTGTCCCGGTGCATTTCTCAAACGACTCCTGCAGAAGCAGCGCGCCGCGTCCGACGCTCGGGAGATTGCTCCGGCTGCTCTTGTCGTAAATGATCGCAAAATTGAGTCTGCCGTTTTCAACGAGCTTGAGATCGAAATGTGCAGGAGCCTTGCCGAACTCTACCGGCGTCAGGGCCGGCGTCTTCAGATCGGCAGCATCGGAGCACAGCGCAAGCAATGTCAGAATGATCCAGGCCGAACATAATTTCATGCTGTTCATGAGTGATTTCCTTCCTGTTTTCAGTATTTCACGCTTCAAAATTATTCCCACGGAATGTATTCGGAATTCGGATAAGTGCCGCCGAAATTCCCGTAAGTGTTCTTTACCCATGGCGTGTTGTTCAGATTTTTATCCCACGGCAGTCCGGTGTTTTTCCCCTGAAGAAGGACCGCGCCTTCCAGAGAAACATGTCCGTCAGCCCAGATGACGCCGGCTTTCTTTGCATGGCGGTACGCCACAGTGTCAGGACTGGAAGAAACACTGCCGTCGGCCCGTCCTTCCACGCTGGTCTGATTGCGGCAGGCTTCTGTATGGGAAACGTGTCTGCTCGGATTCGGAATTCTCCCGACTTTTACTCCAGCGGTCACGGTTGCCGCGGCATGACCATATTTCCCGAAGAGATCACTGAAAAGGCCGTAGGAAATATATCCCTTGGACGCATTCTTATGATAACTCGGGCAGACAAAAAGTCCGGACCGGGTATAATTGAGCTTCTGCCGGTCCTGATTGACATACGCTGCCAGATATTCCGACCAGAGGGTTTTCTCCGCACTCCAGAGATCGCTGATAACATTGCCGGTTAAATGCGGGCCAAGAAATCCGGAATAATAGACGTCGTCGTTGTCGCTCAGATATCCCAGCGTGGCAAGTTCGATCTGCTTCATTCTCCCAGTGCATGAGATGGTCCTGGCCTTTTTGCGCGCGTTGTTCAGCGCGGGCAAAAGCATTCCGGCAAGAATGGCGATGATCGCAATTACAACCAGAAGCTCTATCAGAGTAAAAATTTTCCGCTTTCTGCCGTTCGATTTCCTGTCTGTTTTCTCTGTTCCGCGAAAGTTCATGAAGTGCCTCCTATTTTGTTGACCGTACAGTATCATTCAAAAATACGGGCCGTGTAAAGAATCTATGTGTTTCATATTTTTCTACCGGATTTGCATGAACATGTTCTGTTCCTCCTTCAAAGAAATAATCTTCCTTTCCGTTTTTCAATGCAGATGCTTTCCTTTGGTGATACATTACCTCTATAAAAATGCAAATGCAAGGTTAAAAAGAAACATCTTATATGGATTTATGCAACCTTCAGAATGTCGGAGGGAAGATGGTTCATATCCTTCTTCCGGATCATGTTTCCTGCGCCGTTTCTGCATATCTTCCGGAAAAGCTGAGTTTAATACAGTGGCTGGCATGCCGGATTTAATCATCGGCTGATTTTTGTTTTTCATCTTTCAGACTTGAAAAAAACATGAATCATGCTAGTTTAATATGTAACTTTTTCAGCCAGACATGGATAAAAGATGAAACTCTTTGAAGACTATGTATTCGGAGCGGTTCATGCGGAATCGGAACTGGTTCCGTTCCGCATCCGCGGCGCCGGACATTTCAGCAATGATTCCTTCCACAAGCAGAAAATCCGCATCTGCAACTTTGTGGAGCTCTTCTGGTGCGTGGAAGGATCCTGTGAATTCAAATACTCTGACGGGATCCACACGCTTACCCCGGGATGCGTCTGCTTCTACAATACCGGATGCCTGCACGACTATACCCCGTCCAGCAAAGGATTTCATTATTACTGGCTTTCCATAGAAGGACCTCTTGCCGAAAAGTTTTTTCAGGGATTCCATCCGACCCTTCTGCCGCGCTATGCGGGGAATTGTCCGGAGGAACTGTTTTCCAGACTGATGCTCGAACTCGCAGCCCGGGATGCGCAATCCATTTACAGGGCTCTCGCCACAGGAATCAGGATTCTCTGTGCGGCACTGACGCCGACCTCCGATGAAATCGAACGCTGTCCGGACTATGCCATGATTGTAAAACATCTGATCGACGAAAATTATTCCAACCATGAGACAACGATCAATTTTCTGGCCGAACAGGTTCATCTTCACAGGGTATATCTGAGCCGTCTGTTTCATAAGAAGATCGGCATGTCCCCGTCTCAATATATTCTGAAGAAACGCATCGAATGCGCCATCCGTCTGCTGAAAGAAAATGCCGGACCGATTTCGCAGATCGCGCTGGAATGCGGCTTTTCCGACCCTGCATATTTCATGCGCATCATGAAAAAGAAAACCGGTTTCCCCCCGGCCGCACTGCGCAAAAGATAAAATTTCGAGCTTTTACACGCATCAGACCGCTGCAATCATGCGGATTATCTGATGTCGCCGAAGAGTGGGAAAAATGGTGCATCCGGCGGGGGTTGAACCCACAACCTCAAGCTCCGGAGGCTCGCGCTCTATCCAATTGAGCTACGGATGCAGACAGCCTATAATATACCAGCAATGCCGATTTTTTCAACCGGAATCCGGAAAAAAAGCAATTTATTCCTGCGGCACGTCCACGGAAATCAGCAGATTCTTCCAGGCATCCTCCAGCAGAGGCTGGAAATCACCCAGCTTTTCCTCCTCGGCGCGGATGTGTCCCGGACGCGCCGCGACCGCGGGCGCCGGCGGCGCAAACACCGTGCAGCTGTCCGGAAACGGAATGATGGAAGTCTCATAGGTTCCGAGCGCCTCGGCCCGGCGGATCGATTCCAGCTTGTCCATGCCGCAGAGCGGACGCAGGACAACGTATTCCGCAACCTGGTCGATCGTATTCATGTTGATGACGGTCTGGCTGGCGACCTGCCCCACGGATTCGCCCGTGACGATTGCGCCCAGGCGCTTGCGGAAACAGATCATGTTGGCGATGCGGATCATCATGCGGCGGTAAAGGACCGTGCGGTAGCGCGGCTCGCAGCAGTCGCGGATCTTCTTCTGGATTTCGGCAAGGTTGCACGCGTAAAGAGTCCCCGGACGCTGATGCCGGTTCAGGATCGCCGCGATCTTTCGGACCTTGTCGAGCGACTCCATCGGCGTATAGGGATAGCTGTGGAACGTGAGGAAATCCACACGGCAGCCGCGGTTCATGATCATCTTGCAGGCGACAGGGGAATCG
>CAZHPP010000423.1:0-3921 GCA_964534535.1 uncultured Victivallales bacterium
TGCTGCCTTTGGATTCATCAACGCCTTATTCCCTGATCATGGCGGAACCGGACAGCACCAATCCTGAAGTCGATTATGCGGAAATCTATCGGAGCAGAAAAGCGGAACGCCAGCTGGATTTCGAACAGTGCGCCGCAGATGCAGGGATAGGCGAACGCGGACTTTCCGGTTCCATTCTCACCGACGAGTTCGGCCCATTCATACGATGGGTTTTTATCCTGACCGATGCTGAATTTCCGGCGGATCCTGCTGCAATGCCGCATCTGTGCGATCATTGCGGAGAATGCATCCGGGCGTGTCCTGGACATGCTCTTGACAAAGACGGAACGCTGAACCGCTGGCAGTGCGCCGTCTATTATCAGGGTGCAAACCGGACTAAAAATCCCTTTATGCCGCCAGACGCCTTTGCCGATGATCCCGACCGGCTGGCAATCCTTGCGGGCAAGGCAGAATTGACTCCGCAGCGGGCGCGTGAAGTGCTGGACGAAATTCATTTTTATCCGCCGATGAAACACGCGTATCCGGGAAGTATCTGCGGAAAAGCCTGTGACACTGCATGTTATATCCATCTCGAAGAAAAAGGCCTGCTGACGCGCAAATTTCTTTCGCCGTTCCGGAAACGTCCTGAATGGCATCTTGACATTCTGCCAACAGAAAAGGAGGAGTCCGATGTTCTTTCACATTGAGTATCGCAACAGCCCGGCGCGCGACGTGCCTGTCAAACCGAACCCGGATGGACGGCTGGTATTCCCGGCGGCCCTGATTGCGGCGGATGCCATTTCGGCAGAGCTTCATGACGCGCGTTTCGAGACGGAAGCAGGCGCACCCGGCTTTTTCCTGCTGCCGAGCATCGCCTATAATCATGACTCGTTCCTGACGTTTTTCAAAGTGCGTCCGGACGCGTCAGGTACATTCCGCGACAACGACTTTCCTCTTTATGCCGCGGTTGGCGGCAGCGGCGGCGTACTTGCCATAGTCGAGGGAATGGAATTTGAATACGAAATGCAGGTTGAAGTCCGCAGCAGCCATTATTCGCTTCGTCCGAAGTTCCTTTTTGCTGAAAACGGGGCATACGAGGATATCGTCATAGACTTCGCAGCGCTTTCCGGCGCCGATGCCACTCCTCAGGGAATCGCGCGGCGTTACCGCAGGCGCCAGCTTGATTCACGGTCGTGGCGAACGATGCGTGAGCGTGCGGCGGCCCAGCCCGTACTCGCAGATGCGCTTCGAGGTCCCGAAATACGTATCAGAATGGCGTGGAAACCACAGCCGCCGGAGGTTCTTGAACAAACGGATGAAAATGAACCAGAGGTTCACGCGGCAATGACATTCGCCCGCGCCTGTGACGTTCTGGAGGCTTTTCATGCGAGAGGAATCGCCGATGCTGAGTTCTGCCTGGTCGGCTGGAACAAAGGCGGGCACGACGGGCGCTTTCCAGACCTTTTTCCAGTCGAACCAAAACTTGGCGGCGAAGCCGGATTGCGGAAATTCCTGAAAAAAGCCAAAGAGCTCGGATACCGCGTCGGGGCACACACCAATCTTTACGACTCCTACACAATCGCAAAACGGTTCAGACGCGACTGCCTGCTCGAGAAAGAGGATCATACGCCGGAATTGGGCGGCGCATGGTCGGGCGGACAATCGTATCTGATGTGTCCTGAAGCCGCATGCGAGCACCTGCTGCCGCAGGATCTTGACGATCTGGCAGATCTGGGTTTCGATGGAACTCATTACTTCGACGTGTTTTCGATCGTAACGACCAAGCCATGTTTCTCGGAGAAACACCCGCTGACCCGCAAAGGTGCGGCACTATGGCGCAACAGAATTCTGGAAATGACGCGTGCCCGGTTCGGAGCTGTGTCGTCTGAAGGCAGTCTTGGTTTTTCGACGGATCATCTGGATTATGCGCTTTACGTCATTTTCAGCGAAATCGGCAAAAAACCGGAATTTTGCGACCAGACCTTTCCTTTTCGTCATATCGCCTGCCACGGGATCATCCACTACAACGCCTATGCGGCGACGGCCAACGCCGGAATCAAAAATGACCGCAGACTGACATTGATGAATCTGGCGCTTGGAGGACGTCCGTTGTTTTATTATTATTCGAAATTCCGCAAGAATTCCCCCCTCGGCGACGAGGACCTTCTCTGCGGCACGGAAAAGGAACTGAACGACGGAGTGGATGCCATAGCCCGCGAGTGTGCGATTTACAATCGGCTGCGCGACCTCCAGTACGAATTCATCGACGGCATCGAAGAACCTGTAAAAGATATTTGGATCACGACCTACAGCAATGGAACTGTCACCATAGCCAACGGTACAAAAAATTCTTATTCGCGGCACGGCATTTCCGTCGAACCCTTCACAATCATACGCTTGGATGCACAACAAAAATCAGGAGGAAGACAAAAATGAACAGTATCAAAAGCAGCACAATCGGGCCCGGCGAAACAAATCGTTTCCGGACAGGAAGGGACTTGTTGCCGGGGATAGGATATTTTACATCAATTGAACTTCTGATTGATAGGACTTGCAAACGCTGCCGTTCCCTTCTTGTTTTTTGGAAAACAGGAAATCAGCGGAGAGAAAGTCGAAAATACTTTTTTACAAAAAAGTATTTCTGCCTTCCTGGAAAAAATCTTCAAATAAGACTGCCCAAAAAAAGGAATTGCAACATGAACACATCTACGGTTTCCGCAAAGACGAAAAAGACAATTCACTCTCATGGAAGGGAGATGCGTTTCTGCAGGTTTTCCTCCCTCAGAATTGCAAATTTTACATTAATAGAACTCCTGGTAGTCATCGCGATCATTGCGATTCTGGCCGGGATGCTTCTGCCGGCGCTGAACAAGGCGCGGAGCAAGGCAAAATCCGTTTCCTGCCTGTCCAATCTCAAGCAGATCGGGATGGCGGTCGGAATGTACGGCGGAGAGTATGCGGACTGGTTTCCGGGCCAAATCAACGGTCCGTTCCAGAAACAGCTTCTGAGTTATCTCGGCATGCCGGAAAAAACAGCATCAGGTCTGAGTTATGTTTCGAATGGCGACCCCAGGGCATTTTTCTGTACGGCCGACCAGATGCGTGCGTCGCTCGAAGACAAAACGACACGCTGGAATTCCTACGGACAAAACTTCCATTGCCGCCATGATCGCATACCGGGAACTTTTACACCGGTATCGTACACGACACGGATGACGCGGCTGTCCAGTATCAAAAATCCATCACGTTTCGTATTTCTCATGGATGCCCGGCGCGGCCCGTCCGTAAGTTATCCCGGAGCTTATGTCAGCTTGACATCAGGCGTTTGGCCGTGGAATACATCGGCGACGTCCGATATGGGCGGCGAATTCCGGCATGAGAAGTGGGCAAATGCACTCTACCCGGATATGCACTGCAGTTCCATCGCACAGCGCCAGCTCGCCGGAAACGGAAAGACAATCGACGACCGAATGGGAACGTGGGGCGACTGAACCAATCATACAACCTGTAAGGATGAATCATGAACAAGTTCGTAATTTCCATTCTTTCCGCCATGGCGGTGCTTCCGCAAATCTATGGAGCCCAACGATTTTCACCGACCACTGGCTCCGAGCGCCGCATTGCTGCGGACAGTCGGGAGACACGTACTCTTTTTTCAGACGGACAGGCGCATTTTGATATTGTCGTACCGCGCGGGGCTGCGCCTGCGGCGAAATTCGCCGCTCAAGAACTGTCCTCGCAGTTAGGAAGAGTGTTCGGCGTAAAACTCCCAATCCGCGATGAAAAAGACGCCGGGCGTCCGGCCCTCATTGTCGGCGACCGCGAACTCGCGTTTCGCAACGGGATGGATATCAACAAACTCGATCGTGACGGATTTTTCATCCGGACGGTCGGCAACGACATTCTGATGGTCGGATCGGACTCGCCCGCAAAGATTTCGAC
>CAZHPP010000424.1:0-3904 GCA_964534535.1 uncultured Victivallales bacterium
CTTTTGGAATAAGTATGTTGCCGTCTTTGCTTAACGCGTATGGGCGAGCAGCCCCATTGGAAATCTTGTCAAGCCATCGAAGGAACGGCCTCCTGCTGCGGAATCACAGACTGCGGCGGAATTTTCCGGGGGAGACTCCGCGCCGGCGGCGGAACAGACGTGCAAAATAATACTCGTCCCGGAATCCGAGAAGTCCGGCAATCTCCTTTACTGCCATGCCGGAATTCCGCAGAAGTTCGCATGCGGCGTCGATCTTGGCATTCAGGAGCCAGCCGTAAGGCGTGGTTCCCGCGGCATTGCGGAAGATCCGGATGGTCTGGACGGGCGACCGCCCGATCTCCTTTGCCATTTCGGCAAGGGACGGAGCGGGGCTGGTAATTCTGGAACGGAGAAAAGCCTTCAGCCGTACGGCTTCCGGGGACTCCCCCTTTTCCTCCATACGGACTCCTGCGGATGCGGCCAGACGCCGCACCAGTCCGAAGAAAAAAGGCTCGATGAAATCGGAAAGTCCGGGAGGACGCACTGTCTTGAGCCGTTGGACGCCGTCCTTCAGGTATTCGCCCGCTTCTTCCGCATGGGGATAATAATAATGCTCCCCGATTCCGTAGACAGCGAGCAGATGTTCGACCAGCGGACCGTAAAGATTGAACCAGTGCTTGACCCAGGGATTGTCGGCGGAGGAACCGTAGGAATGGGGCTTCCAGCCGGGAGCCATATAGACGGAACCGGCGGAAGGGGAAAACATCCGGTCCCCGACTTTGAGCCAGCCGGAACCGCGTTCGACGTATTCGAAAATGAAGATTTTCTGGGCGGGTCTGCGGATCAGATAGGAACCGTCGCAGACCGAGACTCCGGCGCAGCTGATTCCCATGGCCGGGAAGAAGTCGGCAGGCTGGAACAGCTGGATTTCCTCCCGGGTCATGGCCGAACCGGATCAGTGCGAATGGGCTGCGTCCGGAAAGACGCGTGAGCGGACTTCGCCGGCATAGTCGCCGAAGGCTTTCTCGATCAGCGGGGAAAGCTCGGCGTAGCGCTTGGCGTGTTTCGGGAGGAAATCGGTGAAGAGTCCGAGGATGTCGTTGACGACCTGGACCTGACCGTCGCAGCCGTTTCCGGCGCCGATTCCGATGGTGGAAATCTGCAGGGAGTCGCTGATGTGTTTTGCCACGGCGGCGGGCACGCATTCGAGCACGACGGAAAAGGCGCCTGCCTCCTGAAGTTTTTCAGCGGAGTCGAGCAGTTCTGCGGCAGCCTCGTCGGTCTTGCCGGCGATCTTGTATCCGCCCTCCACGAAGACGTGCTGGGGACGGAGTCCGATGTGCGCCATGACGGGGACGCCGGCCAGGACCAGGCGCTTCACGGTGGGGACGATTTCAGAACCGCCCTCGAGCTTGATGGCGTCGCATCCGGCTTCCTGCATGTACCTTGCGGCGTTGACGAGCGCCTGTTCGGGGCTGACCTGATAGGTCATGAACGGCATGTCGCCGATGACGAAGGTATCGGGCGCGCCGCGGCGCACGGCGCGGCAGTGGTGGAGCGACTCTTCCAGCGTGACCGGGATGGTCGACTTGTAGCCGAGGACGGCCATGCCGACGGAATCGCCGACGAGGAGCATGTCGATTCCGCACTTCTGGGCCATGGCTGCGGTAGGCGCGTCATAGGCCGTGAGCATGACGACGGGCGTATGCTCCTGTTTGAGTTTGCGGAGTCTGGAAACAGTGATTTTCGGCATGGCTTGTGCTTTCCCGGGTCAGAAGAGACTCTTGATGGAGGCGCCGAGCGAACTGACGACTCCGGCGGTCAGCTTGTCAAGAACCTTGCCGACGACCTCGACGGGCGTGATGCCTTCCGGATCCGTTCCGAGATCCTTGAGCTCGATGGAAGGAATCGGCATGGGCGCGGCGGCCTTGGAAACAACCAGGTTCACGTTGATGTCGGTCAGGCTCAGCTTGTTGACCTGCAATTTTTTCGGTTTGGCTTTGGGATCGGGACTGAGTCCGAGCTTCTTCTGGAAGTTTGCCACATTATTCTGCAGGGCGGAAAGGTTGCTTTCGGTCAGATGCTGCTCATAATAGACCTCGACCCCCTTGACGGTCACTTCCTCCAGCGTGAGCTTCTTGTTGAAGATGGTGCGCATGTCGGCATCGACAACGATCCGCTTTGCAATGACGATGTTCTTGCTGGTGAAGCCCTTGGGATTTCCGACGACGACGTTGTGCATGACGATTCTTCCGGTGAACACGTTCAGGCTGGCCCATCCGATCTTGAGCGGGCCGCCGGTTACGAGCGGGCCGATGTTCTCCCCGCCGACCTTCACGAGCACGCCCGCGAAGCAGACCGCCAGAATGAGCACCACGAGCACCACGGCACCGACGATCGAGGCGATGAAACTCTTCTTATGACTCTTTCTCCATTCATTGAACTTCATGACACAATCCTCCATTTATTTTTTGGATATAAGACTGTAATATAACAGAACTTTTGCAATATGACAAATTTTTTCTTGAAAAAAACACGGATGCAGATTAAATTAATCGGTTATCAGATCCGGCAGAGAACCAACAACAGCGAGGAGAGGTTCATGGAAAATTCCGGGGAAAAGGCGATACTGAAAGTCGGCGGCAGGGAAATTGTCCTGCCCGTGGTCGTTGGAACCGAAGGCGAAAAGGCAATCGACATCGCCAGCCTCCGGAAAGATACCGGCTACGTCACGATCGACCAGAGCTTCATGAACACGGCCGCATGCTACAGCAGCATCACATTCGTCGACGGCGAGCGCGGAATCCTGCGCTACCGCGGAATCCCCATCGAGGAACTCGTCAAGACGGAATCGTTCGTCCAGGTGGCCTATCTGCTGGTCCACGGCGACCTTCCCACGCCCGAACAGCGCGAGGAATTCTCCGAACTCCTGAACATCAACTCGCTGATCCACGAGGACATGCGCCACTTTTTCGACCAGTTTCCCCGCGGCGCCCATCCCATGCACATCCTTTCCACCATGATCAACGCGCTCGCCGCGTTCTACCCGAACGTGGACCTGCTTTCCATGGAGGAGGATGTCAATATTTCCACGGCGCGCCTGATCTCGATCGTGCGCACGATGGCCGCGTTCGCGTACAAGAAGAGCATCGGCGAGCCGGTCGTCTATCCGCGGCACGACCTTTCCTACTGCGCGAACTTCCTCAACATGATGTTCGATTCGCCCGTCAAGCCGTACCAGATCCGGGACGAGGCGGTGCGCATCCTGAACATTCTCTTCATCCTTCACGCGGACCACGAGCAGAACTGCTCGACCACGGCCGTGCGCACGCTCGGCAGCGCCCAGGTCAACCTCTATGCGACCATCTCGGCCGGGATTTCCGCGCTTTCCGGACCGCTCCACGGCGGCGCCAACCAGGAAGTCGTGGCCATGCTCCGCAGAATCGGAAAGCCTTCCGAATGCCGGAAGTTCCTTGAACACGTCAAGGACAGGAACAACCATGACCGGCTCATGGGATTCGGCCACCGCGTCTACAAGACCTTCGACCCCCGCGCAAAGATCATCAAGGTCGAATGCCACCAGTATCTGGAGTCCATGCACATAAGCGATCCGCTGCTGGACATTGCGCTTGAGCTCGAACAGCTGGCCCTTCACGACGATTATTTCATCGAGCGGCATCTCTATCCCAACGTGGATTTCTATTCCGGGATTCTTTACCGTGCGCTCAACATTCCGGAAAACATGTTCACCGTGATGTTCGCGCTTGCCCGGCTCCCCGGCTGGATCGCCCACTGGAAGGAAATGATCGGAACCAACACGAAGATTGTGCGGCCCCGCCAGATCTACGTCGGCAAGACGCGCCACTCCATGTTCACCGAATCATAAAAAACGGACCGGAACTCTGCTCCGGTCCGTTTTCCGAAA
>CAZHPP010000425.1:0-3887 GCA_964534535.1 uncultured Victivallales bacterium
GATTTGCCGGAGCGTGGAAGGGTAGGCATCCTGCAGCATTCCAAGTTCTTCTTTTTCGTCGGAAATCAGATAGGGAAACGCTTTTTGTGCAACGGCGACGTCGCCGCGCAAAAAAAAGAGAATTCCGGCGCGGTCCGCAAGCAGCCGGACCGGATCGCGGGAGAGATCAAAGAAGTCCTGAACGTACTCTTTCGATTCCTGGCGCTTGTTTCCGCCGGTGTATTGGAATTGAATCAATGCGTCCCAGTCCTGGAGTGCGGCATAGGCTCCGGTCAGGAACGAGCCTTCGACGTTGTACGCACTCGGATTCGGGAATCCCCATTCGGAGACGCTGAATGGTTTGCCGAAGATGCGGTCCTGAAAGATGTTCGCAATGCATCCGCCGTTGTCCAGGATTGCGGACATGGTTTCAAATTCGAACGGAAGAAACTGGAACCGGTTCGGGTGCCCCTGATAAGTGTGCACGTCAACCACGTCCAAAACGGAACGTTGCACGGTGAGCGAGGGGCGGCTTTCAACATTGAGTGCCGTTATCGGCGCCCGGACGCCCAAATCGCGGACGAACGCTTCGAGTTCCCGGAATTTCTCCTGATAGGTCTCATGCAGGAAATGCCGCCACAATGTGATCCGATTTTCAGACACGGTCGCGGTATTTTGTTTTCCGAGCCAGGCTTCGAATTCCTGTTCGAACCGCAATCGGGCCGTCGGGGAGTTTTTCATCAGAAACTCCGGCGTATCTTCATTGACGAAATCCAGATAGAGCAGTGCCGGGTCGTCTTTGAGCGCGAGGCCCGTGTAGGGATTCACATGCGTCAGCAACAGCTTCGCATATTGTTTGACATTGTCCATCACTCGCGGATTGAAAAGGATCTGGCTTTTGAATTCCGTGCTTGGAACTTGGTTTTGCTGTGGAAAACCGACATTCTCTCCCGGAATCCGGCGGATTGAGAACAAGTCCAGCGTAAGGTAGATTCCGCGTTTGCGAAAAGCGGCGATGGTGTATTCCAGGCGGTCGAGAATTTCCGGGGCGATGGTCAGCGAATCGCGGCCCGGATTTTTCGGCAACGCCCAGTCAAAGTGGTGGA
Source organism: uncultured Victivallales bacterium (assembly GCA_964534535.1). GTDB lineage: Bacteria > Verrucomicrobiota > Lentisphaeria > Victivallales > UBA1829 > CAZHPP01. The sequence continues at coordinate 1,086 of CAZHPP010000425.1, forward strand.
GCCGCACAAGGTTGTACCCCTGCCGGGCGATTTCGTCGGCCAGTTTGTCCGCATCGGCTTGGGGAAGGAAACAGGCATCGAAGCAGATGTTCGCACCATAAAAGCGCTGACGGATTCCCGGGCGGCCGGAGAATTCGAATCCGCCGCCGGGTGGGCATAGGGCGAATCCGTATTTTCCGGCGGGGGCGTCGAGCAGAAACGAGAAGTCGAGGATGGAGCCTTTTTTGACTTCCGGCGGGGCGTGGAGTTCGGTCCACTCCGTACCCGCATGGAATGTGGCGGGTTGGCTGGCCTGAATGTTGATTCGATGGTTGGCCAGTGAGGCGCCGGCAATCATCCAGACCGCGTTGCCCGCGCTCCGAAAAGTCAGGCGTTCCAGCTCTTTATCTTCCAGGGGGAGGGGGGTTATAAAAAGTCCGATGCGGGCATTTTGATTTCTGCCGGTCCAGCCCGGCAGGGCATTGGAAAGCGGCTTCGGATTCCAGAAATTATCGACATCGCGTCCGCTGACAATTTCTTGCTCGTGTTCGGTCCCGTCGGCGTAGTGACAGATGATTGAACCGACCGGCGTTCCCGGCGCTTTCGGCCAGGCGACGCCATGAAGGAGGTAGAGGTATTTTGCCCGTCCGGACACCGGCAGAATCGCATCGCCCGGAAAGGCGGGCCGGTGTTCCCCCCGAAGTACGATACAGGTTTTTTCTCCGTTGGCGGCAGGGGCGGCGATCTGGAACCGAATGCCGCAAAACGTTTGTTCTCCCGGAGGAATGTCGCGCAGATCGTTGTCGGGGCCTTGATCGGTCCAGCCGCCTTTCCCGTCGGCCGGGACGTCGTCTCGGAATTCCATGTTCGCTGCCGGAACGAGAGAAATCGGGGTGCTTGAATGCGGCGGAAAGGCGATTTTAAGAAACAGGCCGGATTGAGTCAATTCTCCGTTTGGACGGGAAAACATGAAGTTGACGGAAAATGTGTTCACTCCCCATTTCCGGTTGTCCTGAATCTGCAAAAAGAGTTTGCTTCGACCGGAAATCCGAAGCTCGCCGGATTGCAGCGGAATGCGGAGTGATTCGGCATCGGAAAAAAAACGAATGACATCCTTGGCCGAAAACTGCTTCGGCAATTCAATATTCTGCTTGCCGAATTGCAGTTGCCCTCCCCCGTATTGTGATGTGGGCAACTCGAGACTGAGGCAGAGCAAATTGGCTTGGACCGGTTGGGGCGAGGTAAGTTTCCAATCCCCGTTCCAACTGTCTCCGGAACGGGTCATGGTTTGTTCCAGACGAAATTCCCCTCCTTCCTCAAGCCGGAATTGGCCCCGGAGCCGGAACGCATCCGGCTGCCGCTCCGGAAATCCGGGTTCGGGGGTGAAGGTTTGAGCGGTGACGGTCTCCTGACTCCACTTCGCGTTTCGAAAAACGATTTTCAGCGATAGCTCATCGACCTTGATCGCGCCATCGTCCGAAATTTCCAGAGGCCTTTCCGCGACAAGCGCCATGCCGGCGACGGTCAGCAGGGCGCAGGTCAAATTCTTCATGTTCATCTCTGTTTTTCTCCTGATTTCTCGGTCTTGTCAGATCTTGACCGGTATTGACATTGGGGAGTTCGGATTGCAGATATAGTGAATTTTCATTCGGATCAATTTTCCCGGAGCCATGCTTTCAACATGGCCGTCGAGGAATGCTCCGTTCGCCGTTCCCAGATGCCGCAGCGCGAAGAGTCCCCAGCTGTTGGAATAGTAGTTTGTATTCGACAGGGGAATATACCAGCTCGGCATTCCGGAAGAGGCGACGCCGGAATCCGCGAACAGGCTCGCCCGGGAGGGGGAGACCGGGTTGTTGGAATCCTCGTAATCGATGATTTTTCCGTTGCCGATGAAGGTGGAGTTCATCGTCCAGGAGTCTCCCCGGTTGGAGGGATCGGTCGGCGTTACATAGCGGAGGTGGTAGCCGTAGCTTTCATACATGGAATCCGCGGACCATGTTTTCGTGAAAACGTCGGCGCCGCGCCGATTTTTGGTCAATTCGATGGTCGAGGGGCAATGCCCTGTGATGCGGTTCGGAAGATATCCGCTCAGCCACAGAAAACGGTGCCAGTAGAGTGTGCTCGCCCACACTCCGGAGACGGATTCGCCTTTCCCGGTAATATTCCATGGCCGGGCAGAGGTTCCGGGGGAGGCGGGGAAGATATGCCCCTTGCTGTCGTCCGCGTAACCGAGGGTGATCGTGATCAGCTGTTTCAGCCCATTGATGCAGGATGCCTTTTTTGCACTTCTTCTGGCATTGTTCAGTGCGGGGAGAAGCATCGCGGCGAGAATCGCGATGATCGCGATCACGATCAGCAATTCTATCAGCGTGAACGATTTGTGATGCAATATTTTTTCATGCGGCCAGTTGCGGGTTGCCATGGCATCCACCTCCTTGTTGTTCCATTGGGATTTACTTCTATTATACGCGGAATGTGCTGAAAAAACAACAACTTCAGAAAAAAATAATTATACAATCTTCCGTTTTTGAAAAGAAATACGGAATTTTGTTTGCAAACTGCTTCCGGGAAGTCTATACTATGGAGTCAATGGCAAAACGAATTCGTCTGCTTTGGCGTCGGGATCGGCTCTTCCGCCGTTTTGAAGTGTTTTGAGCATAGCGCCGCTGTGCCTCCTGTGCTTCAAAACGGAGGAATTTCTCCGCTCTCCGACAAAATCATGACGGGAATGCGGATCGCCGTTTGCCGAGAGGATTCTTCCATGTTTATTTTCGATCGCAACCGTTTGGAACGGAACAACTCGGAATCCCAGGTTCCGCACGG
>CAZHPP010000426.1:0-3880 GCA_964534535.1 uncultured Victivallales bacterium
CGGGTCCAGAAGCCTCAGCACGGGCTGGAAATATCCGGGAACGGCGTCCCCGATGTACGGCAGAAGCGAACGTCCGTCCAGCGAGAAGGTGCACGGGGTTCCCGCGTTCAGCTTCAGCTTGAAGCTGTCGGTCTGGCCGGGAAGGATCTGTCCGTCGAGGACAATGGGCAGGGGGGCAGCGGCGGAAGGAGTTTCCATGTGCTTCAGGAAAGGCGGATAATAGCGCGGTTCCTGAACGTGCGGCGCGGAATCCACATAAAAGATCTTCGGGGCGGAAACGCCCTGGCGTCCGCGGATCCGGAGTTCGCGCTTTCCCGGTTTTGCGTCCGGCGCAATCTTGAGTTTCAGCAGAAGCAGCTGCCGCAGGGACGGCGTGGACTGGAGCGGATTCTTCTGGATGAACAGGTCCTTTTCCACAAGGGAAAGCTCCAGCGGCGAAAGCTCGTCCATCTTGTCCCACCAGACGCATTTCCGCCATTCTTTTTCCGCTTCTTCCGGCGGAAGAGTGGGGGAAAGAGGGAGTCCTTCCTCGATGATCCGGATCCAGTCCTGAAGCCATTTTCTCTGGAGCCAGGTTCCGGGATTCGGAAAGCCGGGAACGACTTCGGCGGAGATGCATTCGATTCCGCCGCCGTGTTCGAGGATTCCCGTGGTGCCGCTGAGCCCCTGGCCTCCCACGATCACCGTGACTTCGGACCCTGCCTGCGCCCCGGCGGGATAAAGATATCCGGCGAAGGGGTCGGCTCCGAAACAGAAGCCTGCCGAAAGACAGCTCAGAAAAAGAAGGATGCTTTTTTTCATTTCACAGGCTCCCTGTAGATTTCACGGAGTCTTCCGGCTTCGCTCTGAGGCGGAAGAATGGTGGTTTTCAGGTTGATCGGGTTCGGCAGAGGCCCGTCCGGATTGATTCCGCAGAGCTCGTAGATGCTTCCCAGCAGGTCCTGCGGCGCAACGGGACGCGTGACGACCGTCCCCGCCACGGAATCTGAAACTCCGACGACTTTCCCGCCCTGGAATCCGCCTCCGGCCACCATGGCCGAGAAACATTTGCAGTAGTGGTTGCGTCCGCCGTTCCACGGGGGATTCCAGTCGATCTTCGGCGTCCGCCCGAACTCGCCTGTCCACCAGACGATTGTGGTATTCAGCAGGCCTTTTTCGGAAAGGTCGGAAAGAAGTGCGGCGACGGCCTGGTCCATTTCCGCCGTTTTCTGCTTCATGGTCTCGAAATGGCGCTTGTGGGAGTCCCAGCCCTGCGCGTTGAGTGTGATGTACGGGACTCCGGCCTGGACGAGCCTCCGGGCGACCAGACAGGACTGTCCGAACGAATTGCGGCCGTAGCGGTCGCGCATGGCGTCCGTCTCAAGCGAGAGATCGAAAACTTTTGCGGCGTCGCCGAAGATGATCTTTTCGGCTTTTCCTCCTGCGGAATCGAATTCGGCAAGCGCGGGAATCTTCGGCGCGCTCCGGCCAAACAGGTCGTTTTCATGGAGGATCCGGAAGCGCATGGTCTGCTCCTCCGCGGAGAGCCCGCCGGGCGGAACGATTCCGTCCACGACGAACACCTTTGACGCCGGGTTTCCGCCCGTCACAAGCGGGTTGTATTCGCTGCCGAGGAATCCGACTTCGGAAAAGCGGCCCTTGGCCACGGTGAGAATCACATACGGCGGAATGTCCCCTTTGTAGTCCTTCGACTTGCACATGGCGATGACGGCGCCGATGGCGGGATAGACTTTGCCGCCGCCGGGTTCGCGTCCTGTCTGCATCAGATAGGTTGCGGTTTCATGGCCGGGGAAGGGGTGCGTCATGGTGCGGATGATCGAATACTTGTCCGCCTGCTGCGCCAGTTTCGGGAGCATTTCGCTGATGCTGATCCCCGGCACGTTGGTCGGAATGGATTTGAGCCCGTTGTTGTAGTCCTTCGGCGCATCCGGCTTGGGGTCGAATGTCTCGAGCTGGGAAGGGCCGCCCCACACCCAGATTTCAATCACGCTCTTTGCCGGTTTCCGTTCGGCGGACGCCAGCAGGAGGGGAAGCAGAAGAAACAGTGCAAACGTCTTTTTCATGATTCAGTCCTTTCCGGTCAGTGCTGATGCAGAAATTCTTTGGAGTTCAGGAGAATCCAGGCAAGGTCGTAGTAAAATCTCCATTTCGCCTGCCCGCCCTTGAGCGATTCAAATTCCTTGACGAGCTTCGCCGTCTCTTCGGGTTCCGGCGGACGCGAGTAGAACATCCAGTACATTTCCGCGATGCGCTGGCGCAGGGGCAGACGCATGTCCTTCCTGGACGGGATTCTCTGGAGTCTCCGGTAGATGTCTCCGGAGTTGAAGAGGAACAGCCGCTGTTTCGGCGTGATGCCGTTCAGCCGTTCGGAAACCAGCCCCGAGTCGCGCGCCGGACGTCCGAACAGGATCAGGAACTGGCTGGTGATCGAACCGTCGGCGATCGTGTTCGCGGGGGCATTCCCCGGCAGGAACGTGAACGGTTCCGGAATCACGCTCGAAAACGAGTGTTCCGTTTCGGTGATCGCGCAGATGGCGTCGTCGATCGTTTCCGCATCGAGCCTCCGCACGGGGCAGGCCGCAAAGAACCGGTTTGCCTTTTCGATGTCGGGATATGTCCCGAACGAGGCGGATTCGTAGGCCGGACTGCCGCAGATCAGCTTCACCAGCGCCTTGAGGTCATAGCCGGAGTCCTGAAAACTTTTGGCGAGCCAGTTCATCAGTTCGGACGAGACCGGCGGATTGTCCTTCCGGAAATCGTCCGGCTCGTTCACGATCCCGCGTCCGAAGATCCACGCCCACATGCGGTTCGCCATGGCGGCGGAGAACTCCCCCGATCCCCGGCCGAGCATCCAGGAGCAGAACGCCTTCCGCGGGTCGCCTCCGGCCGGAACGGCCGCTTTCGAACCGTCCGGAAGAGTCATGACTCTTTCCTCCGGCGCGGATTCCGTGTAGACGATTTCCTCTTTCCATTCGCGGGTGCTCTTGAACTTGATTCCGGAGAAGAATTCGGCCAGATTCTTCTGGTCGGTTCCGCTCATTCTGTCATAGCGTCTGCCGAGGAACGTGAGGGCGGCGATGTTCGCAAGGCCCTCCGGCGTCTTGATCGGGGTGGCGCGCCAGAAATTGCAGTCCGGGTCGCGGAAGTTGCTTCCGCTCGAAAGGATCTGACTCTTTGCGAATTCGTCCCAGCGAGGCGAACCGCCTTTCAGAAATTCCACGATCCTGCGGCGGTAGACGTAGACGGCATCCGGCCACAGATTGATCGGGAATTCGGATTTTACCCGGAGCATGTCGCAGAAGCGGTTCGCAAAGTTTTCGGCAAAATCGTCGGAGGCAACGAGCCGGTCGATCAGCTTTGAGCGCTTTTCGGGGTCTTTGGAAAAGTAATAGGCCTTTGCCTCGACAGGCGTCGGAAGGCGTCCGGCAAGATCAAGATAAATCCGGCGCACGAAGACGGCGTCGGAGGCCTGCTCCGGAATCGCAAGCGCATTCGCCTTCCACACGGTTTCGAATACCCTGTACTGCGGCGGCACCTGGACCTTTTCGGATTTTACATAGGGGGAGGCGGCGCACGCCAGCCCCGCGGCGGCCGCGCAGACTGCAGCAAGAATCTTAGTCATCGGCATACTTGTCCTCCTGATGATGGAAAACAATGTAGCACGGCAATCTTGAAAGTCAATCGGTCCCCCGCGTTTTTCGGAAGGTCATGTTTTTTCGCAGCCCGGTTGCATTTTTCCGCACGCGGTGCTAGATTCCGCAGAAAGGAATTTTCCCATGCAGCCAGACTTTTTCCCAAATCCCCGGAGATACGGTTCCGCGCCGTACCGGACGGTTGTTGTACACGGCGGACCCGGCGCGCCGGGCTCCTGTTCCGGACT
>CAZHPP010000427.1:0-3875 GCA_964534535.1 uncultured Victivallales bacterium
CCGGAAACGGACCCGTGCTTTTTTTGCCTTCAGACTGAGCCCCGCCGCGGAATGAATCCGCGGCGGGGCTTCCGTCATTTCATCTGGATTGTTCCGGACTTCAGATCGGTCCAGAGCGTGCCTTCGCCCGCATAGATGATCCGGAGCTTCATGGCCGGATTCAGATTCTCGATCAGCTTCAGGTCGGAAAGCACGCCGGCCTTCCCGAGGACTTCCGACTTCATGCGCATTCCGAGTGCGCGTTCGTTCGCCGCAAGGAATTTCGCCTGGACTTCCGTCTCTCCGCGCAGACGGTTCGTCTTTGCCTCGATTTCGGCGCGCTGCAGCTGAATCTTTGCGGCTTCCAGTTCCGCATCCGCCTGGATCAGCCGGACCGACTGGTCGCGGTTCGCGTTGATTTCGGCCACAAGCTTCTGAGTTTCCTGTTCGACTTCGGAGCCCTTCTGCGCGATCATTGCGGTCTGCGAGTTGAGCTCGGCCTGAATCTTCGAGGTCTCCTGCAGGGACTGGTTGGTCAGGTTCTGTTCGCGCGCAATGCTCGACTGGCGGATCGGCTCCAGGATGTTGAGCGGAATATCCACGCTGCGGATGATCGCGTTGTGCACCAGGATCGATTTCTCGCGGAGCACGTTCGTGAGTTCGCTTTTCAGGTTGTTCTGGAACGTTTCGCGGCCTTCGCCCAGAATGAAGTCCTGCGCCTTGTAGGACGAGCCCTTCAGCCGCGACACCGAAAGCACCTGCGGCAGAATGATCTTTTCCACCACCTGCGGCAGATCGCCGTAAAGCATGTAAATCTTCGAAATGTGTTCCGGCATCAGCTCGAACTCGACCGTCATGTCGAGCCGGATCGCAAAACCGTCGCGGGAAGGAAATTCCACACGGCTGTTGATGCTGTAGACAATGTCCGCGGCCGCCTGCTGCGGAGCGTTCGAAACCGTCTGCTGCGGAAGCGGCGCATTCGGCCGGAGTCCTCTGCGGTTCAGCTTCTTGGCGTCCATGTGTCCTGCGGCGGCCGCCGGAGCGGCATTGGAAAATCCGGTGAGGGAACGGTTCGTCGAAACGGACATCTGACGGTTGGAACGCGCGTAATTGAGCCTCTGCGCCTGCTGTCCGCTCAGCGTGTTGAAACTCATGTCGTTGAGATTCTCGTTGGCGGAGGTGATGTTGTTTTTCGTCTCGATCTGGCTGCCGGAATCCCCGCTCACGGTTACCTGATTCATGCCGATTTCAATCACGTTCACCTGATAGGCCCGCGGATTGATGTAGTAAAGTCCCGGCTGAAGAATGTCCCGGAACACCCCCTTTTCGCCGAGTCTTGCAAAGTCCCCCGGCTTTGCGGGCTTCCCCGTCTGGGAGGTCACCACTCCCACATACCCGACCGGAATGTTGATTACGTCCGCAATCGCAATGTCGTAGCCTTCCGGATTGAACCGGTAGGTCCCCGGCCCCAGCACATTGCGCCAGACGCCCCGGGATTCCCGGTCCGGCGCCAGAATCGCGCCTTCCGCAAGGGGCTTCCCGATCTTGGATGTCACGATCCCCACCTTCCCGATGGGAATGTCCACGGCCGGAACGATCTTCACGTCGTAGGACCACGGATCGCGGAAATGCCGTCCTTCGGCGAGCACCTGTTCCTGAATGCCCTTTTCGCCTTCCTTCACGAGAATTGCACCCGGTGCCGGCGTGCGGCCTTCCTTGGCCGTGACGACCGCCATGTGCTTCGGCGGAACGTAAAACCGACAGAACCCCCATTCCCAGATGAAAATCGCAAGCAGCACGATGAAAACAACGCCCGAAAGCGAGAGGATGACGGTCTTCTTCATTTTACGGCTCCTTCTGCGGCAGGTTTGAGTGAAGTCGAAAGCGGCAGCCCGAACACGGACGTCTTCCCGCCGTTCGTCATGATGGATTCGATCCGCGGCGAGACCTTTTCAAACAGCAGTGCCCGGAGATACGCTTCCCCGCCGCCGTAGGCCTCCACACTGCGCCGCAGCACCTCCGTTTCCGAACGGTTGCCGGAGGCGATCACCTGGCGTTCCGCCTCCGCGATCGTGAGCCGCGCCTTCGATTCGGATTCGGCCGTCTGATAACGGATTCCGGCCGTCTTGAGCTCTGTTCCGGCCGCGATCAGCTTCTGCATTTTCTCCTGTTCGGCACGGATCTTCGCCGTGATCCCGAGCGTTTCTGCCTCGACGCGTGCCCGGTTCTGTTCGGCGAGCTTCTGCTGCTGCATCAGGGCGGCGGCCGATTTGGCCTGTTCGATCTGGTCCTTGAATTTCCGGGCGTCCTGCTGCGCCAGCTCGCGGTTCCGGATGATCAGCGCAATGTCCTGCGGCGGAATGATGTCCCGGATCAGCACAGAGTTGATGGAGACTCCCCACGCCGAACAGTTCTTGCGGAGATATTCTTCCAGCCTGTTCTGGAACACCTGGCGGCTTTCCCCCACGATGAATTCTGTGGCGCTTTTCTTGCTGCCTTCGATCCGGGCGAATCCGCTGACCGAGGGGAGAATCAGCTTCTTCATGATGTCTTCCATGTCGCCGACCTCCTGGGAAAGCCTTGGCGCGGCATCCGGCTGGATGTTGAATTCAACCGTCCCTTCGATGGAAATATTGAATCCGTCCATGGTGAGAAATCCGATGGCGTTGGCGCCGCTGAATTCGTAGCGCTGGCTCTGGATGTTGACCACGGCCACGCTGCAGAGAAACGGATTGATGCGGTGCGTGCCTTCCTTCAGAACGGTCTTCTGGACGCCCTTCCGCGAGGGGTCCGCCAGAAATCCGCCCGTGGATCCGAGATCGTTGCCTGCTCCGGAAAACACGTCGCCGCCCGTCATGTTCGTGATGACGCCCACATTGCCCGGCATGATCTTGATGTCGTCGTAGACCTGGACGTCGTAGGCGTACGGGTTGATGCGGTGTTTGCCGGTGCCGAGGACTTCGGACACGATTCCTTTGTATTCCGGTCCGGGGGCGAGGATGCTGCCTTCCGGGAGGTCCTTGCCGAACTTGCGGACGAGCACGCCGAATTTTCCGGCGGGGATGTCCGTGATGCGGAAGTATTCCCATTCCCAGGTGTAGGGATTGCGGAAATAGCGGCCTTCGCCGAGGACTTCGAGCTGGATTCCCTTGCTTTCCGGGGAGGATGCGATGATTTCGTTGCCGGGGAGGTCGCGTCCGGTTTTTTTGATCAGGACGGCGATCTGGCCGTTTCGCGGTTCGATCCGGCAGCCGTACCAGAAGAAGATCGGCAGTCCGATCAGTGCGGCCAGCACCAGAACGGCGATGGCGGTGTAGAGTGTTTTCATCTGCATTCTTTTTCCTTTCAGTGTTTTCATCTGCGGTTTTTCCTTTCAGGAGATGGTCGGATGGAAACCGAATGGAAAGACTATATCGTTTCTTCCATGTTTTTTCAAGAGGGCGCATCTTTTTTCCAGAAGATTTGCATCCAGGGGAATGGTTCTGATTATTTCTGAAAATGCGCTTGACTTCTGCTGGTTTTATGCTATATTATTTAATTGTTGATAAAGCGGGGTAGAGCAGAGGTAGCTCGTCAGGCTCATAACCTGGAGGTCATTGGTTCGATTCCAATCCCCGCTACCAATTACAGATTCAGCCGTCCGATGGACGGCTTTTTTATTGCCGTAATTACCCGTTACAAGGCAGGGTTTTGCGATTTCCTCCAGCGTCTCTGAATCCTTCACAAGACGGGCAAAACACCCGTCTCGGTATGAAGTTGAAAAGTTGCTGAAAGATGCTACTGTAATGCATTGTCGGGACTCTCCTGCTCAAATTAAAGACTTTAGTTACCTTTAATGTAGAGCAAGTCCCGATTTTAACAAGCAAGTCCGGAAACTTTTACCGGACAGTAGTGAT
>CAZHPP010000428.1:0-3871 GCA_964534535.1 uncultured Victivallales bacterium
ACGGGACCTTCATTCGTTCATCCGCAAACTGGCCTTCGAAAAAGGATTCCTGGAGGGAATCGCCGATTCCATCAGCGAAGGAATCATGGTGATCGACCGCTCGCTGAAAATCCAGTATCACAATGCCGCCGCGACAAAGATGCTGGGCATCCCGGAGGACGACTCCAATCTCTCCATCGCGCAGTTCCTCAAGGGCGCCGACTGGAACGCCATGCTCGCCGGAAACGGCAAATCCGCCCGCTGTGAAATGGAAATCCGCTACCCCGAACGGCGCATCGTGCGGTTCTATGTGGTTCCGCACAAGACGGCGGGACTTTCGACCGTCATCCTTTCGGACATCACGCTCGACTACGACCGCAGCGCCGCAAAAAGCGAATCCGAGCGCGGCAGGATCATTTCCATGCTTGCCGCCGGAGTGGCCCACGAAATCGGCAACCCGCTGAACAGTCTCTACCTGAATCTCCAGTACCTGGACCGTCTGCTGGAGCATGACAATCCGAATCGCGGCGACGCCTCCGAAAGCGTGGCCGCCGCAAAGAAGGAAGTCGAACGGCTGGACGCGATCATCAACCAGTTCCTGAAGGCGCTCCGCCCCGCCAAGCTGCGGTTCGCCCCGACCGACCTGCGCGAAACCGTGACCGAAGCCGTGAACTTCATGCGCAATGAAATTCAGGACCGCAATGTGGAAGTCGTCATCGACTGGTCCGCCCCTCAGCGCATGATCCAGGCCGATCCAGACCAGCTCAAGCAGGCGTTCTACAACATCATCAAGAACGCCATTCAGGCCATGCCGCACGGCGGCAGGCTCAATATCAAATGCTCCGAAACCGAAGACGACGTGATCCTCGAATTCGAGGACACCGGCGCCGGCATCAGTTCGGAAAACATCACCAAGCTCTTCAATCCGTTCTACACCACGAAGAGCGCCGGAAACGGGCTCGGGCTCATGGTTGTGGAGCGGATCATCCGCGAACACGGCGCACGCCTTTCCATTGAAAGCTCCGAAGGCTTCGGCACGCGCTTCATTCTTTCGTTCCCGCTCAGTCTTCACCGCGTGCGCGTCCTGCCGCCGCCAAAGGAAAACGTCGTGGCGCTTCTCGGCGGCGACGACGCCCCGAAAGGAAATTCATGAAAGACCGTCTCAAATCCATCCTCATCATCGACGACGAACGCGGCACCCGCGAAGCGCTTGCGCGCTTCCTCCGCATGGATTACGAAGTCACGCTCGCAGAGGACGGCGGAATCGGAATCAACCTGATCCGCCGCAACCATTACGACCTCGTGCTGAGCGACATCTGCATGGGACCCGGCCCCGAGGGGATGCAGGTGCTCGCCGAAACGCTGAAGCAGTCGCCTCCGCCTCCGTGCATCCTCTTCACCGCGTACGGCTCCATTGAGACCGCCGTGACCGCCGTCAAGAACGGCGCGTTCGACTTCGTCACCAAGCCCGTCAATTTCGACAGTCTGGAACTCAAGATCAAACGCGCCCTCGAATCCGGCGAACTCAAGCAGGAAAATCTGGAACTCAAAAAACGCCTCGACGACAAGTTCGGATTCAAGGGCATGATCGGCAATTCCTCCGTCATGAAGCAGATCCGCGAAACGATCGAACAGGTCGCCCCCACCCGCGCCACCGTGCTCATCACCGGAGAAAGCGGCACGGGCAAGGAACTCGTGGCCCAGGCGCTCCACCAGCTTTCCGGACGCACCGGAAAATTTGTGGCCGTGCACTGCGCCGCGCTCCCGGAAACGCTGCTCGAAAGCGAACTCTTCGGACACGAACGCGGCGCGTTCACAGGCGCCGTCGAGCGCAAGGCCGGACGCTTCGAGCTCGCAGGAAACGGCACGATCTTCCTCGACGAAATCGGAGAAATTCCGCTTCACATTCAGGTCAAGCTTCTGCGCGTGCTCGAAACCCGTTCATTCGAGCGGCTCGGCGGAACGGAAACACTCACCTCGGATGCCCGCGTCGTCGCGGCCACCAACCGCGACCTCAAGGCCATGGTCGCCGAAGGAAAGTTCCGCGAAGACCTGTTCTACCGCCTCGACGTCGTCACGCTGAAACTTCCGCCGCTCCGCGAGCGCAAGGATGACATTCCCGTCATTGCGGAGCATTACCTGGAACAGTTCTCGAAGGAGAACGGACGCGACCTCACAATTTCGCCGGAGGCCATGGCGTCGCTGACGGCCTACGACTGGCCGGGGAACATCCGCGAGCTCAAGAACTGCATCGAGCGCATGGTGGTCCTGTGCCGGGAAAAGACGATCGGGATCGACAGCGTTCCGTATGAAATCCGGGAACGGCTCACGCCTGGGATTTCCCGCGCCGCCGCTCAGATGCCGACCTGCGACCTGGAGCGCAACGAAAAGGCGCTGATCGCCCGCGCGCTGAACGAATGTTCCGGGAACCGGACCCGCGCCGCGGAAAAACTGGGGATCAGCCGCCGCACGCTGCTGCGCAAGCTCAAGCTCTATCAGATGGAGTGACCGTTTCCTGCTCGACGACATGCGAGCCCGACAGCACGGCCGAGCCGGCCGGATGCAATTCCGGATTCTTCAGCACGGAAGCCAGCGTTTCCACAAACTTTTCCTGGCTGCCGCGGCAGACGGTCAGCCGTTTTCCGAAATGCGGGATCAGACCGCCGGCCGGTTCGTCGTTCCCGATCAGGGAGATGCGTTCCGGAATGGAAACGCCTTCGCGGAAGGCCGTTTCGCAGACCAGTTCCACCGTGCCGCGGTTCGTGCAGATCATTGCATCGAAACGGTGCACGGCTTCCCGACCGTATTCCTTCCACATGCGCGGGTCGCAGACGGCATCCGGGAGCACCGGCAGGTCGCAGAAGGTCATGGCCTCAAGGAATCCGGTGAGCCACTGCTGATACAGCTGATTGCCTCCGAACGATGTGACGATCCCGATGGCGCGGCGCGAATTCTTCAGGAAGAGTTCCACGCATTCCCGCGTGACTTTCCGCAGATCGACCCGCAGATTCACGGCGAACGGCAGGTCCGCGGAAGGGACAATCGCGATCACCCGGGTGCCGTTTTCCGCGCACCGTTCCAGAAAGCTCCATTTCTCCATCGGCGGATCGATCGCGATGACTGCACGCGGAGGTTCCCTGAATTTCCGCAGCGGTTCATTGGAAAGAATGAACTCGGCACGGTAAAATTCCTTTTTCAGCGACGGACTTTCAAACGCATTCCAGATCATCTGCTGATAATGGTTCCCCGCCACATAATTCCAGTACGGCAGGATCACGGGGATCAGGAAGTGTCCGGCGGAATGATGCACCACGCCGCGGTTGAGCACGCGGATCCCCGTCTTCTGGCGCCGTTCGACGATTCCGGAAATCTCCAGGTCTTTCAGCGCGTGCCGGATCGTGTTGCGTCCGGCGTGGAACCGCAGGCACAGGGAGGACTCCGTTCCGAGAATTTCTCCCTTCCGGAATCTGCCGCCCGTGATTTCCAGCAGGAGTTCGTCCCGGACTTTGAAATATTTCGGGGGCCATTGCCGTTTCACGATTTTTCCTCCGCTTTTCCCGAAATATATCCCGGCGCCGGACTTTTGCAACAGGAAACCGGAAAAATCAATGGAACAATTCCGGTTGGACCCGCAGGAAACTTCATCCATTCCGACGGGTCATTCGTCCGCATATCTTCCTGACAATCAGATAAAAAGATGAATTGTTCCATTCGATTTTCAAAAAAGGCATTCCCGCGTCCCGGAAAAGGATTGACAAAACAGGGGAAATACGATATAATGTTTTCCGATGAAACCAACGGAAAGGAGAATGTACCAGCTATGAAAATCATGGGAAGGACAAATTTCACATTAATAGAGCTTCTGGTCGTGATCGCGATCATCGCGATTCTG
>CAZHPP010000429.1:0-3870 GCA_964534535.1 uncultured Victivallales bacterium
GGCGTTTACACCTATCATTTAACTAAAAATAGTCCAGCCAAATGGCAGGGCGCAATAATCAATTTGCTCAAGCAATATGGCGCGATTGGCAACACATAAAAATTCCATGGAGTAAACGATGGAAAAAAACGAAAAAATCTTCAGTTACACAAACCGCAAAGGCGATGTCTATTATTTCCAAAAGGCCGATACCGGGCGCGGCGGCGAGCAGATCGTCGCGTCAAAAAAGTGTCCAGCGGATGCCTTGACGGCGATTCCGCGCGGAATGGAGATCGCGGAAACGCCCAATGGCAAAGTATCCTGCCGGAAAAAGCAAAAGAACAATATCCTTTCAATCGAAATACGCACGTTGAAAGCATGGATTCCGCGCCTTGCGAAACAGGCATTTGTCGAAATTGAAATCAAACCGGATGCGATTGTCGTTCATTCCGCGCCTATTCCGCATCTGCCTTTCGGCGAATTTGGAATTTTTACGGATATCATCATCAGCAAGTTGCCGAAAGATAAGCGAAAAAACATTCAGAAAGAGTGGGAGGCCAGACAACGCGCCGCACTCGCCAAGGTCATCCATTATGAACCTGCGGTAAAGTTCGAATTGCATGACCCGAAATCACGCACCTTCGCGTTGTATCGGATGTGTCATTTGGATGCCAGCCCGGATTGGATGTTTCTCTCCATGGGCGAACTTCAAGAGCTTGCCGCAAACATCATGCCGCATCTTGAACAGGAATCTTTTTTCGACTTGATGTGACGCTTACTTCAGAATTTGGAAGTCGGTAATGGCGGCATTGACCGCATCCAGCATCGGGCGGACTTCCCGGACGGAAATGTCGGCGGATTGCGCGGCAGCAACGAGATCGGCGTCGGTAATATCGCGTCCTTTGCCGTTCACCATCGCGGTCTGTTCGCCGTTGATTCCGGCGGACTGCGTGAGGTCGTAAGCCGGAGCAAGTTGCCAGCGATTCTTTTCGTCCAGCAGAAATGAGAAGTTTTTGCTGTGATCGTCGCGATTGCCGCTTTTGACGTTGAAAATCATCCGCAGAACCATCTGCTTGATCTGCGTCCGGTCTTTACAGAGCACGGCGGTCAATTTCAACAGGTTCTCGTAATCAAGGCAACTGTAGCGATGCGACGCATGAAGCAGTCCGCATGCGCTATGAATGTGGACTTTCCCGGCCGGGGTACGGTCAAAACGTTCCACGCCGAAAAAACCTTTCCCGTTTTTGGACGGAAAGAGGTGCGTTTCCGGCATGATGATTCCGGCTCTTTTCGCCGCAAGCGAATAACGGTACTCCAATTCGCCGAAGTCGCGGCCATCCTGTTTTTCAGTAAATTTAATCATCCACGGCGTGAACCCGTCCGGACAGACCGTGCCCCCATGAACAATCCGTGTGCAGTCGTGCGACACATACGCGATGATTTTCGGGCGCGCACCGCCGGACGAACCATTGAGTTTCAGAAGTTCATCCAGAACATCAGACTCTTTTCCATCGAGAATATTCTGAACTTCTCCGGAAAGCGAATCCAGTTCAATATTACCCAAAACATCGGTGAAATCGTCCGCCGGTTCGTATTCCAATGCCCCCATGGGGTTGCGTCCAATGAGAGAAAGCCGGTGCAGCGGAGTAATCGCGTCATATTGCAAGCCTTGTTTGCGGAGTTTACGATCCAGCAGCAAACATCCCCAGCCGTCCGGCAAACTGTCGTTGAAAAGGCCGAACAAACCGTCAAACGTCCGATTGACATCTTCAAACACGCCGGAACGCAACGGCAACTTAAAGGGCGAAAGTTCCATGCCGCTTTCGAGAAAGTCCGGTGCGTATTCAAAGAAAATCCGCGAATTTTCCTCATACAGCAACCCGACCAGTTGACGGTGGCCCTGAACATTCAAAAAGACATGGAGTTTCATTTTGACCTCGCACGCTGACGTTTTTTCAGTTCTTTCAAGTCGAAAAGCGACTTCGGTAAAATATCCTGCCCGAAAACGGGTGAAAAATCACTCAGTCGCCCGAGTACCAGCGCGATTTGCAGAAGATGCCGGAACTGAATTTCGCCTGTTTTCTCAAAACGTTTCACCGTACCGACTGCGACACCGACCCGCCGCGCCAGTTCCGCCTGCGGCATATTCTGTTCCAGCCGCAAGGAACGCGCCCGACTCGCCATCTGCAACAGCACGTCATGTGGCGTCTGTAAAATAAGCGCGGTGTTTTCGGTCATAATATAATCCCTTATCTGTATTTATTCTATTTATAAGATAGCATACTATCCAATAAAGTCAAGCAAAAATAAAAAAACAAAGTTGTAAGTAAAATTTCAGAAAAACGGCGAAAAATAAGTGTTTTGAAAAAAAAGTAAGTGTTTGGGAAAGTCCATTGCGCTGTCCAAGCATCGCTTTTGCCCGCATTTTTTTGAAATGACGTTTTCTCCGTGATCCGGTGTCCAAGCGTGATTCATCTAAACCGGACGGCCTTCGGCGGCTTCGCAGAAATAAGAAATTCAGCTCAAAAAAGCGGAGTTATGACTTGACAAAATCTCTGTTTGACAGTAGATTATGTTACTGCGTATTCGGCATACGGTAGACAAAGTTTAGAAGAATCACACTTGCTCTACCAATTTTTATGTTGAGCCGTCCTTCCGGACGGTTTTTTTGTGCCTCTTCGACGATATTTGCCATAACTTATCCTTCTTTTACGCTCGAAATTTCCGGCAACTGGCAAATTTTTAATTTGAAGTGTTCATGATTCCGAAAAAAATTCCAGCAATTTAACACTTGCCGAATCGTCTCTCGCCGGCGCGCCCCTTCAGGACGGGGAAACACGACAGAATATTTTCTTTTGGCTGTGCACGAAACGCTGACTGTTTTTTCAGGGATTCGGGGGCCAGGGGGAAAAACGGAGGTTTGCCCCCTGGTCGACAGGCGTCGACAAAAGACGAGCGCAAAAAATTGAATTTTTTGCGCAGGGTGCAGGGCTCTTTGAGTCCTGCCGAGGGTTCAAGGGGCGAGCAGCCCATTGGAAATGTATTAAAAATCAGTCATCACACATCCGGCAGTTTCCTGCCCCTCTGTTGTAACTCATCTCCGTCAAATATCGTCGAAGAACCTTTTTTATGTTTTGTCTGATGAAATGCAAAAAATTTTGACAAATTAGAAAATGAGTGCTATATTCAAAAAAACGGATATCTTGTCGGGATCAATGATGCGATAACCGCATTGTTATAAAAAGCACAGGAGAAAAAATGAAGGGTCTGATTCTCGGTCTCGTAACGGCGTGCGTTCTTTCGGTCAGTGCGCAGAACCTCATGAAAAACAGCGATTTCACGGCTCCGATCGTCAAAGGACGTGTCCCCGCGTGGAATTTCTGGCAGGCCAAAGGCAGCAAAGGCACATTCACTGTTGATCCGAAGGGCAATGCAGGAAAACCTGCCGGAGTCATCAAAAACTGTCAGAGCGGATGTATCTTTCAGTCTGTCGCCGTAAAGACCGGTGAAAAATATACATTCTCGATGCGTGCTTCCGGACCTGACGGCGCAACGATCATGGTACGCTATCAGGATGCCGCCCATCAATGGACAAAAGGCATCGCTGAACCGAAAACCGCATTCGGCAAGCCCGGACAGGACGGCTGGAGAGATGCTTCGATAACGCTTACGGTCCCGGCAAAAGTCGCATACATCATCCCGATGTTCAACTCGGTGAACGGCAAGGAACTCAAAGTCGCCGGAGCCAGGCTCGAAAAGGCAAAGTAATTTCAATATCGCATTGTTTCGGAGAGGCCGGACCGCTTGAAGCGTTCCGGCCTTTTTTCAGCCTCTTTGACGATATTTGCCATAACTTATCCTTTTTTTACGCTTGAAAATTCCGGCAACTGG
>CAZHPP010000430.1:0-3866 GCA_964534535.1 uncultured Victivallales bacterium
GATGAACACTGCTGGAACTCCCGTATTCACGCGGCAAGGCTTTCCATTGAATTCCGGTACGCAAGACATAGACGATCGCCTCAAAAATCCTGCGGGATTCCATTGGTTTGCGTCCAGCTCTCCTGCGCCGTTGTTATTCCTTGCTTTTCTCTCTTTTCACTTTGGGGATCAATGGTTCTACCCTGCCCCATGAGAGATCGCCGACTTCCCATGCTTTTACGCCCATATTCCCTCCATCATGACAAATGGAATATAGCAAATCTTTTGCTGATTCCAATCTCTATTCAGGAATAAGTTCTTAATCGTACAAGACTGCGTTTATTTTTTCAAGTGACCAAAGGCGGTGTCTGGCCGGTGGAATCTGCTGTCTGACGGGCTGGAAAAAAGCGCTCCGCACCGGGAATGCCGGAGCGGAGCGCCGAATCACGCAGAACGGAGAAACTCAGATATCGAGATTCGAGTGGATCGCGCACATCTTGGGAGAAAGCGGCTCGGCGCCCTTCTCCGTGATGACGAATCCCGTCTCGATCCGCGATCCGTGAAACTCCGGATGGCAGAAGAAGCTCACGTCCACGCAGCAGGTCATGCCCGGTTTCAGGACGTCGTCGCTGTTGGGGCCGAAGAACGGAGCCTCGGCTTCCAGAAGCCCGATCGTATGGACGAACGGACAGACCAGATATTTCGCGAATCCGAGCTTGTCGAAATACTTGCGCGCAGGAGCGTCGATCTCGCGTCCGGAAAGTCCGGGCTTCAGCATGGCCTTCGTGAGACAGAACGCCTCGCGCAGATACTTCAGACACTCTTTCTGGCGACTCGTGTATTCGCCGGAAACGGGCAGATAGTCGCCCATGACGCCCGCATAGCCGTTGGTCTTCGGCGCAAGGCCGATCATCACGGTTTCGCCGGCGGCGAGCTTCTTGGAGGAAGCGGTCGGGACAACGGCGTTGGAGCGCGTACCGCTGCCGACGATCGCGGAAAATCCGAATCCGCTGGCGCCGCGGCTGCGTGCGGCAAATTCGCCTGCGGCGGCCACGGAAATTTCGCTCGCGCCCGGCTTGATCGCCGCCTTCATCGCGTCATAGCAGTAGTCGGCCAGATGGAACGAAGCGCGGATCTGTTCGATTTCCCACGGAGACTTCATATAGCGCATGTGGAGGAAATGCTCGGTGATGTCGACCGTCTCGACGCCCTTGAATCCGGCCACGATTCCGGCCCAGCATTCCTGCGGCATTCTTCCGGCACCGACGAATCCCACGCGTTTGATCTTTCCGAGATTCTTCTTGAGCTCGGCGAACAGCTTCGGGAAATCAATGATCGTGGCCGCCGGATATTCCTCGTCCGGAACCATGAACACCGGGAAGTTGCGCGTTTCCGTGATGGCGCTGTCCTGCTTGGCGAACGGTTCGCTTTCAGGGCCGCCCAGAAGCATCGGGGTGCCTTTGCGCGGAACCAGCACGGCGCCGGATTCGAACTGCGGGCACCAGCCCGTCAGATACCAGCCGTTCCCGATGTTGAACTCGTCGTAGTAGACCAGCGCAAGGTCGATGTCCAGTTTTTCCAGAATTCCGCGGAATGCGGCAAGACGTTTCTCGCTTTCGGATTTGATCAGATAGCCCATGAAAACCTCCTTTGGTTTTATCGTAATGTTAATTTTAACATTACAAATATAATTATAACATGCAAAATTAAAAATGCAAGCGGAAAAGGAAAAAATTGCCGGGCGGCTGTGTTTTACTTTCTGGCTCTGTTCTGCATGATGACTGATGTTAAGGCATTTCCAATGGGCTGCTCGCCCCTTGAACCCTCGGCAGGACTCAAAAGAGCCCTGCACCCTGCGCAAAAAATTCATTTTTTTGCGCTCGTTTCTTGTCGACGCCTGTCGACCAGGGGGCAAACCTCCGTTTTTCCCCCCTGGCCCCCCCCCGAATCCCTCTTTTTTACTTTTTTACTTTATAGGTCAGTCCGTGGCGCAGCGCTTCCGGTATTCGGAAGGCCGCATGCCCGTATTCTTCCGGAAAAGCCGGTAGAAGAGATACCGGTCTTCAAATCCGCACCTGAATGCGATCTCCTTGACGGGCAGACGTGTCCGGTTCAGCAGTTCCTTGGCCCGGGAAATCCGCCGCCAGGTGATGTACTGCTTCGGCGGCAGGCCGAATCTCTGGCGGAACAGCCGTGAAAAATCAGGCTGTGAAAGTTCTGTTTTTTCCCGCAGTTCCCCGATCCGCAGACTGCGGTTCAGGTTCCGGTCGATCTCCTCCAGCACGCGGACGAACACGGGGTCGCGGTTCAAGGCGGAGTCCTCGGTCCGTTCGGAAAGGAGCACCGTCAGGAACGGCGCCAGCAGGGAGAACACCCGGTTCCGGACGGCCAGATCATCGCTGAAGTTCCGGATCGACTTCAGCTCCTCCCGTATTTTCCGGAACCGGAGTTCCATGCGTTCCGGATTCTTCACGGGGAGGGCGATCGCAGGACGCGTCACGAACAGCGATTTCAGCAGTTCCGAATGGAAATGAATCCAGGCATGGTCCGTGAACGTCTTCAGCCGGTAGCGGAAGGGCACCGAGGGCGGCACCAGGATGATGCTCCCGCGCTCCGCCTTTACAGACTCGCCGTCATAGTCCAGATAAAAGACGCCTCCCGACGGCAGGTAGAGCCGGAAGAACATGTCGCCGGAAAAATATCTGTGGATTCCCCACTTCCGGTGGCCTGTGATACAGCCGGCGCCGATGATTTCCAGGTCCAGTTTCCCGAGAAAGCGGTGCCATGGAAGTTCGGAAACGCCGACATCGTCTCTCATTTTCCGGAACGGCTCCCTTCGATAAAAAGTGCACTGAATATCATAAAACATCCACCGTTTCATACTATAACCTGTTTTGCAGAGAATGCAAGGGCATGTATAATACCGGATCAACCAATGGGAGGCTTCATGATGAATCCGGATGCAAGATCATTTACCGACGCACGTTTCGGCATGTTCATTCACTGGGGACTGTTTGCCCTGACGGAAGGTCTGTGGAAAGGGAAGGAGAACCCCAGCATCGGCGAATGGACCCAGTCCTGGTTCCGGATTCCGAACGCCGAATATTCCAGGCTGGCGGAACGGTTCAATCCGGTCCGGTTCAACGCCGACGAATGGATCTCCATGGCCGCCGACGCGGGGGTCAAATACATTGTTTTCACAACCAAGCACCACGAAGGCTTCGCCATGTACCATTCCAGGGTGAGCAAATTCAACATTGTGGACGCCACGCCCTTCCGGCGCGACCCTGTTGAAGAGCTCGCGGAAGCCTGCCGCAGGCACGGCGTGAAGCTGGGGCTCTATTACTCCCATTATCTTGACTGGCATGAAGCCGACGGCGGCGATCCCGGCCCCGACCGCTGGAAAAACGTCGGGAAAATGTCATGGGGAAACGACTGGGACTTCCCGGATTACAAGAAGAAGAACTACCGCCGCTATTTTGATTCCAAGGTCATTCCGCAGGTCACGGAAATTCTCAGCAATTACGGCGAGGTTTCCGTGCTCTGGTTCGACTGTTTCCTTGACATCCGGGAAGAATTTTCCCGCGAGCTCCGCGCCCTCGTCAAGAAGCTCCAGCCGCACTGCATGATCAACAGCCGGATCGGCAACGGCTGCGGAGACTATCGCAGCTGCGGTGACAATATCCTCCCGATCGGCCGCTCCGGAATCCCCCGCGAAACGCCTGTGACCCTGAACCACACCTGGGGCTACAAGCGGAACGACCACGAATGGAAATCTCCCGAAACCGCCGCCTGCGAAATCGCAAGAATGGCCTCCCGCAGCGTCAACTACCTGCTCAATATCGGACCGTGTCCGGACGGTTCCCTGCCGGAAGGCACGCGGAACT
>CAZHPP010000431.1:0-3837 GCA_964534535.1 uncultured Victivallales bacterium
CCAGGGACATATTTTTTTACATTTTTGCCGAATTCGATCATGAAGTCGGAAAAGACGGCATGATAGCATTCATAATAATCCAGGACGCAGCGGTCATTCGGATCGGCCGGATCACGCAGAAAACGGTCTTTCCCGATGCGCTGGCTGCAGTTCGGGACCCGTGCTGTATTGCGCGTAACCGTCGAATCGTTCCAGGCTTTGCGCAGGGCCTGATCGCTTGGATACTTTTCCATCAGGAAATGCCGGAATGCCTCGGTCATGCGGCGCCCCGTATCCGGCATGCAGTGGGCCCCCCATGGCATGCCGTCGCCGGAACCGCCGTAGCTGTTCATGACGGCAATGACGCGGCGTCCCCATGGCTGTTTCAGACACTGCGCGGCAATGCGCTGCAGATGCAGGGCGATTTCATCACGGTATTTCCGGGATGCGAAGGATGGGGCCTTGACATGAGTCGAATAGGAGTGTTCTGTAATTTTGGGACCGGCATACCCCACCTGTTCATCGGTGCTTCCCTGGAGGCATTTCCAATTTTCAGGACGGTCCCGGCGGAAGGAGATGATGAAATACGCATTCGGATTCCGGGAAAGGATACGGCGGACATCCGTGTCGATCCCGTCCAGGTCATAGGTATCATCGGGGCGGCAATAGCGTTCCGGCGTTATATAAAGCGTCACGAATTGCATTCCGCTCTGCATCAAGGCATGGATGGTACGTTCCGCCAGTTCGCGCGGACCCGCATTCATGCCGTTGATTGCAAAAAACGGATGGGATTTTCCGTTAATTACGACTGCAGGAATGTTATTGTGGAATACTGTCCTGATTTGGGGAGTTTCCGGTTCCGCGAGAAGCAGTTTTTCCGGGAAATGGGCATTGATGGACTTGCGGATATACGTCTGTTCTTCCGGCGTGCAGTAAATCTTCGGGACTTCCCCGTAACGATACCACGGACAGCCAAGGACATTGTCGATTTCCAATGCGGACGGCCATGAGGAAGCATCAAAGTCCTCGTGATTCCAATTCGGGAAATATTGGTCGTTTGCCTTGAATTGCCCTGAGGAACTGCAGAGATCAAGTTTATGTCCTGAAGCGAATTCGACTTCTCCTCGCAGAATGAGGCCATGCGTCTGTCCGGAACCGCAGGAAAGTTGAACCGCCAGGACATTCCTTCCCTTATGCAGCAAATCGGTAAATTCGCCGCCCTGCCCTTTGACATGCCCGCGGTTATATTGAACAGGTTTCCACGTCCTGGGAGCAACCGCATGACTGTTGACATAAAATTCTCCCTGCTTGTCCCAGAATGCGTAAAAATACGCCCGTTTTACCGGTTCCGTCACATTGAATTCCAGCCTGAGAAAACATTTCTCCGGGATTTTTTCCGAGGTTCCGCCCCATATCCAGTTGGCTTCGGAAAACCGTTCCATAGCCGACAGGGGAAATAACAAAGACTGGACAAACACGACGGCGGCAGGCAGGATGTATCGCGGGAAGGTCATATTCTTTTCTCTCTTTTAAGTTGAAAAAGCAGCGGCTTACTGAGGCAATTTTCCGCTGAACGGATAGTTGGCAATCTTAAATGCAGCCACAAAGTACTGCCGTCCCGTACTGCTGCTGTTGTCGCCCATTGTGTAACTCTCAAGGACAAGCTGATTTTTCATGATGCTCTGGACATGGCCGTCAACCATGAGCGCGTTGAACAGACTGTTGTGGTGGCGCAGCATGAAATTGCCCCAGCCATAACAGGCTGAATCGCCGAAGTAAGCAAGATTCGACGGCGATATTCCTCCGGCATGGTTCTTCATATTAAAAAATCCATTGGCAAGATCATAATGCCAGAGATTGTTAACTGTGCCATCGCAGAGCATCCAGTTCGGGCCATAATTGACACCAAGAGAATAATCGCTTCCTCCTGCTGCAGCAGGGCACATGAGAATTCCCCTGGGTTTGAAACGCTCATTCCGAAAGACATAGTCGCTGAAATATCCAAGCGCTCCGCCGTTATAGGTCGAATGCCCCTCAGCCTTGCTCTTGCAAAGGAGTTCCGGCCAGGTTACTTTATTGTTAAAAAGTTTATTTCTGCCGATTCCCCATTCCTCATAGTCCATTGCATACATTGTCAGAGAATACCCAATCTGTTTCAAATTGGAAAAGCATGATATGTCTTTCGCTTTTTCCCTCGCCTTGTTCAATGCAGGCAGAAGCATCCCCGCCAGAATCGCGATAATCGCGATCACGACCAGTAGCTCTATTAATGTAAAAAATCCTTGCCCTTCAAACTTTTTTTCCCTCATGATCATCTCCTTAATGGTTGGAATCTGTGAATATTATACTTCATTCTGCCCGTTTTACATCAGCTTTTCATGCAAAATAATAGTAAAATCCGCCAAATACAGTTGTCTTTTCAACAGTTCCATGGTATTTTTCAATAAAACAGGAGACGACGCCCATGATCCATGAGAAGTTCATGTACTTGCTGCAGAACGGTCTTCCGCTCAATCTCATTACAACCAATACCCCTAAGGTCGTCCCGATCCATGACCACGACTTCATCGAACTCGTAATCTTCCAGCGCGGCTCCGCCATCCATACGCTCTACTCCCCCGACGGCGGACAGAACCGCTACCCCGTCCTGCAGGGCGACTGCTTCAGCGTCCTCCCCGGCGAGCCGCATTCCTACGAAAACGGGCACTCCGTATTTTACACAAATCTCCTCTTCCGGATGGAACTCATCGCCCCCGAAATTGAAAAGCTCCGCGGACTCAGCGCGTGGAACGCCGTGTTCGGCAGCCGCAGCCCCTCGGAACGCACAAAAATCCGCCTGAACGTGAACGAACGCACCTTCGCCGACGAATGCATGAAGCGTCTGGCGCAGGAACTCACGCAGAAGCGCCCCGGATTCGAAATCGCCGCAAAGGCCATCTTCCTCGACATTCTTCTGATGATCCTCCGAAAGGAACCGGTCCGGACGGAACCGGCCGGGAAATTCCTCCCCGGCGAAGCCCTGCTGGAAGCCATCAGCGCCATCGAAAACGCCCCGGAACGGGAATATTCCCTGAATGCACTCGCAAGAAAAACATTCATGTGCGTTTTAGGATTTACACGGAAATTCCGCATGGCAACGGGGCTCTCGCCCATGGAATATATCCTCTCGCTGCGTCTGGACAACGCCTCGAAACTTCTGCTTTCAACGGAACTCCCTCTTTCCGAAATCGCCCGGGAATGCGGGTTCTACGATGCCAACTATCTGGTCAAGGCATTCTCAAGGCACTATGGCGTAACGCCGGGAAAGTTCCGTCTCGGAAACCGCGAAAAACAGATCGAAAAGACCACCGTCTGACCCTCAACGTTCTGCTGTCAGGGGCTGCTCGCCCCTGAACCCTCGGCAGGACTCCAAGAGCCCTGCACCCCGCGCAAAAAAATTAATTTTTTGCGCATATTTTTTACTTGAGACAAAGACGGCCCGGTTCCGCCGTTTCAACGGAACCGGGCCGGGAAAACACGTTCAGTCCGTGTCTGAATCAGATCAGGCGAAGGTCGGACCGAAGTTCTTGCACGCGCGATAGTCCGCGCCTTCCTTGTCCATTCCGAAGGAATTCCATGCGGAGGGACGGAAGATCTGGTCCTCGTCGACGTTGTGCATGCAGACGGGGATGCGGAGGATCGAAGCGAGCGTAATCAGGTCGGCGCCGATATGGCCGTAGCTGAACGCGCCGTGGTTGGCGCCCCAGTTGGCCATGACGCTGTAAACGTCCTTGAACGCGCCGTGACCGGTGCATCTCGGAACGAACCAGGTGGTCGGCCAGGAAGGATCGGTGCGGTCGTCGATGATCTTGTGGACGG
>CAZHPP010000432.1:0-3825 GCA_964534535.1 uncultured Victivallales bacterium
AAGAATTGAACTTTTCCAGCCGCCGGACGCGTCAAGGCTGAACATCGCGCAGGGCTGGCCGGGGGTCGGAGACAGGGCGCAGCTTTATTTCGCAGATTCCTATCTGAAGCAGCTGAAGCGCTTCGGAATCACATGTTCCAGCGGATCCGGTTCAGCCATGGATGTCCCGGCCATTGAACGGCATTTCCGCGACAGCGGAATCACATGTCTGAGCACGAGCCTGAACACTCCGGGCGTTGGAGGCAAAAGGCCGTATGACACGAGGCTTGCTCAGAAAGACAAGTTTGATCTCGTGCGCATCCCGTGTCTCAGCGCGCCGGGATACAAAGAAAGACTTTCCCGGATCATGCCGGAAGATTTCGGGGCTTCCTTCAAATACGGAGTGCTTGCCGTTGCCGGGCCGGACGAAGCGAACATGTTTTCGGAATGGGACGGCTGTTTCTCCCCCGACTGTCAGCGGGAGTTCCGCAGCTGGCTGAAAAAGGAATATCCGAGTCTGGCCGCATTGAACGATTCCTGGGACACCGCGTTCAGCCGCTGGGAGGATGTGGTCGGCCTTACGGCGGCAGAGGCGAGACGGAAGAAATCCTTTGCCGGCTGGCTGGACCATCTCACATTCAATGACTGGAACCGCGCGGATGCCTTCGCCTGCCTTGCGAACGGCCTTGCAAAAGCGGCTCCGGGACTTTCGTACGCTCTTTCCGGCACTTCGGAAACGAACCCGTGGAATGCCTGGGACTATTACAGGCTGATGCCTTATTTCAGAAGTCTTTCCAGCTATACGGGAGAACAGACGATTCAGCACCGCTCTTTTGCCGGCCACCGGGTTGCGGCCATGCCGTGGATCGGCTATGACAACTCCTATGATGCGCTGAACCGGCAGATCCTTTTCAGCCTGATGAACGGCGCAACCGGATTCAATATCTATGGAAATTTCAATATTGCGCCCGACTACCGGATCTCGCCGCGCGGCAAGGAACTGATCGACGTGCTCAGTCTCTACCGCGGCGGTCCCGCAGAGGCAATCATGAGCATGGAAGCAAAAACATATCCGATTGCGTTCCATTATACTCCGGCATCCATAAAACTCGACTGGATCACGGGGCTGGACAATCTGCGGCAATCTTCGACTGCCGGATTCCGGCAGCTGGTGAACGATCCCGGGCTGGCCTATGATTATGCCGCCTACGGACAGCTGGAAAAGTCCGGAGTCCCGCCGCAATACAAAGTTTTCATTCTGCCGGTCTCTTCTGCGCTTTCGGACCGGGAAGCTGCCGCTCTTGAGGAATTCGTCCGCCGCGGCGGCACGCTGGTCGCGGAAATGCCGGCAGGAAATTATGATCAGCACGGCAGGAAACGCATCATCCCGGCGCTGAACCATGTCTTCGGAATCCGTTCTGCCGGCGTCTGGAAGCCGTGCAGTGGAACTGTTCACGGTTCCGGAAAGTTCACCGGACTCAAGATCGATGTGGAATATGCGGAATCCGATGCAGTTCCGACAACCGCCGGAGTGCTTGGAACTCTCAACGGCGCCCCCGTGATCTTTGAAAATTCCTTCGGCAAAGGCAAGGCATTCTATTTCGCCGCCCCCGTCATTGCGTCATTCGGGAACTGGGCGGAGATGAGGTATGCGAAATCCTATGCAGGCTCCACTGCCCTGCTGAACCGTTTCGCAGGGGAAATCTTCCGCAATTCCGGAATTGTTCCCCTTGCATCCGCCCCGACCCTCGGCGGAACTTCCATTTATGCCAGGGAAGCGAACGGCGCCGCAATCCTCGGCATTGTCCGCGACATCGACCAGACCTCCAGGCTGGAACAAAAGACGACAGTGCATGCAGTCCGCCTTTCCGGAAAGTTCCACGTCTACGATCTGCTCCATGGCCGGTATCTGGGCTGCGGAGATTCATTCGAATACCCGTTTTCCCCGACGACACAGGCCGCTTTTGTCCTTCTGCCGTACAAGGCCGGGCGGCTGACCGTGAATGTCCGCCGTTCCGGACGCAATGTTTCTCTGGGGATCGGGGTCGAGGCAAAAAGCAGCAGACTGTGCGATCATCTTTTCCGCATTGAAATCCTGACTCCGGACGGCAGAATTTCGGAAGCATATTCACAGCTCCTTTCCGCCCCCGGGGGAAAAGCGAATGCAGAATTCCGGCTTCCCCTGAACTTTCCTGAAAACGGCTGGCGCGCAAAAATCGTCGAGGTGCTGACCGGACTTCATGAAGAAAGCAGGATATAAAATGAACTTTTCACCGAAACAAAAGATGCTGCTTTCCCTGATGTTCCTGACTGCCGGGCTGGGCGCCGGAGAGATCAATCTCGTCGACAACGCCGGCTTCCAGCGCGGATTGGACCGCTGGCGCCATGAAGAAAATGGAACAGTTGAAATCAGGGACGGCGCAGCAAGGCTCTCCGGGGGAAAGCTCGTGCATGAAGTCGATCTCGACAACATGGCACACAGCGACCCGGCAGCGACCCTTCCGTGCGACCGGGTATTCCGTCTCTCCATGCGCGCAAAAGGCCCGTGCACCGTCCGGCTCGGAATACGGTCTCTGATCATGCGCGGGGCCAATCTGTACGACGTTGCCGAGCATTGGAGCGCTCCCGTGAAAGTCGGTCCCGCATGGCAGAATCTCGTATGGGAAGACAGTGATCACGGCATCAGCACAGTCTTTCATGACCGGCTCATGGTCGAACATCTGGAAGGGGAACCGGCGCTACTGGACGATTTCTCCTTCTTTTATCTTGACCGCAGCAGGTTTTCAATCCGGTTCACGCCTGCCCATGTTTCTGCGGTTCCCGGCGAAAAGATCAGGCTTTCGATCGATACTTCCGGCGCGCCGGCCGGACGCAGACTCCGTCTGGTATTTTATCCGGGAGAAGTGATTCAGGGAGCGTCTCCGCGCGAAGAATGGTTCACGCCCGGAATCCGCAGTTTTGAGTTCATCATGCCGGCCCGGTGCGAAGGCGGAATCCGCATTGCCGTCTCCGACCCGGAAACCGGAACGAAAGGAATTTTTTTCGCCACGCTTTTCCCCCTTGCCGAACTGAAGAGATTCCGCAGCATGAAGACTTCCTCCCGGTATCGGCATATCCTGTTTCTCGGCGACAGTCTGAGCGACTATGACCGCGGACGCAACTACATTGATCTCGTGTCGGAATTCCTTCCGCCCGGCGTAACTGTCCGCAATGCCGGCGTCGGCGGAGACTTCTGTCAGAGGGTCTGGGACAGGCTGAACGGAAAGCCAGGGGTGTGGCGCCCGGAAATGTACAGCCGTCTTTTCCAGCCTGAACCTGATCTGATCTTCATTCTCCTGGGAGCCAACGATGCCAAAAGCAGATCGGATACCGGCTATGAAACGCCCCTCACCCCGCCGGGAAAGCAGAAGGAGCTTCTCGGCAGGATCATTGCTTTTCTCCGGGAAAAGACCAATGCCCGGGTCGTGATCATCGGACCGGCGCAGGGATATTTTCCGTTCCAGAGTGAACGCGCGGCAGATCTTCGCGCCGGGGGAATCACTCATTCGCTTTTCGGAATCCGCAAGCATACGGAAAGATTCAATGCAGTTGCAAAAGCCCTGGCGGGTGAAAAGGATTTCATCAATTTTTACAGAATCAGCGCGGATGCCCCCGACCCGCGCGAACTGTATGTCCCCAATGACGGAATCCACCTTTCCGGGAAGGGGCATCGTCTGCTGGCCGGAGCGATTCTTTCGTTTCTTGCAGAACCAGATGCGGAAAAACGATAACGGACAGTGAACCGGCCGCCGGCTCAGATCTGGAAGTAGTGCTTCTGGATTTCGGGCGTGCGGATCGCGATGTTCG
>CAZHPP010000433.1:0-3822 GCA_964534535.1 uncultured Victivallales bacterium
CATGCGGTACCGGGAAAGAAGGTTCGGCGGCACCTGAAGGATCTCCGTGCCGGAAGGAATGCTGCCGGATTTGATTTTCAGCCGCTCACACGCAAAATAGGAAATCATCGGAACGGCCGGCTGGCTGACGGGACGGATCTTCAGCGGGTTCTCCCCGCTGAGGATGCGCACGGCGAGCTCCCCGGCAAGACGGCCCTGACCGACGCTCGAAATCATGACGCCGCCGTCGGCCCCGTATTTCCGGTATTCATCGTATTTCCCCAGAATCAGGGCGTCCGTTGCGGAACGGAGCCGCGGAAGCACGCTGAACGCATCGTCCCCGGTCTCCTCCTTTGCGGAGGACCAGGAGGAGACGGCGATGACGGAGTTCCGGGAAAGTCCGGCGGCCATGGAGAGCAGTTCCTCCGTGGAATATTCCATTCCGGAAACGAACTTGACCCTGCCGCTGAGTCCGGGCGCCAGTCTGCTTTCCAGGGCCTCCTGCTGGCGGACGCCGTCGGGCGTGGCGTCCGTCACGAGCACCAGCTGGCGGAGTTTCGGATTCAGCGCAAGGGCGAACGCGGCATTGTCGACTTCCGTCGGCTGGGTGACGATTCCGGTCATCCTGAGCCAGGACGGAATCCGGGACGCCAGGTCGCCGTGATAGGAAACCACCACGATCGGAGTTTCCGGATCCTTCGGGGCAACCGTGCCGTTGAGGAAGAGGTCGGTCGCGCCGTTGTTGCTGATCGCGATCATGTCGTAGGAAACGTCGGCCAGACGCTTTTTCAGGGCGGCGATATTGGCCTCGGAACGGGAATATTCCGTTTCCGCGCCGATGTTCAGTTCGTGAAAATCGAATCTGGCATTGATTCCGCGTTCCTTCAGGCAGGAGGAAAAACCTTCAAAAATCTGCTGCACTCGCACAAAATAGACATTGTCGGAAAGGACGATGAGGATCCGCAGGCGTTTGCCGGAAACGGATTTCTTCCAGCCGGCCGGCGGCCGGAGCGCACCGCTGCCGAACCACTTCTTCCGGAGCCTCCCGAGGGAACCGTCATTGCGCATCTCGTCAAGGGTGCGTTCGATCTGGTCGCGCAGGCATGTGCGGCCCTTGCGGACGGCGAAGACGTTTTCCGTATTGCGGAGCGCCCCGGGCAGGATCATGACCGAAGGATCGTTCTTCCATTGTGAAAGTTCCACGCGGTTGTCGGCCGCCAGCGCATCGACCCGGCCGGTCTCCAGCATTCTCACCATGGCGGAAAAATCGTCGACAGGAATCAGCTTTCCAAGGGATTTTCCGAATTCCTTCCGCGCTCCGGAGGTCAGCTCCGCAAACAGAGGGGATGTGCGCTGGACCGCAAGGCTTCGCCCTGCCAGGTCCGCAAGCGAAAGAATTCCGCTCGCCCGGCTGACCGCCACCGTCTCCATGCTTTCCAGATAAGATTCCGTGCATTCGAACTTCTTCGCACGCGAGGGAGTCAGGGTGAACCCGCTGAGAAGACAGTCCACGTCGCCCTTTTCCAGAAGAGCGTCCTTTTCCTTCCAGCGGATCGGCCTCGTCTTCAGGATCCAGTCCCTGCGCCGCGCGACCTCCCGGGCAAGATCGTAATCGAATCCGGCCGGGCGGCCCGATGTGTCCCGGAAAAAGTAGGGCGGGTAGTCCGACTCGTATCCGACGATGAACGTTTCGCCCGGCTGTTTTTCCCGGTCGGAATCGCCGCACCCGGCGGAGAGCAGAAGAATGAAAAAGCAGGAAAGAAGCAGAAGACGAAGCGCTTTGTTCACAGAAAGGAGTCCTTCCTTGAATTTCTCCGCTTAATGTAGCATGACAAAGCCGGATTTCAAATCCCGGAAATACAATAATTCCTGAGGTTGTTTTCTGAGCAATCCGGTGTATATTATCCTTCCTTAACGAAGGAGCGGCAGACATCATGACGGAATTTTTCAGGGACATGGCGGAACGCAGGAAAGCTTTGTGGATTTTCATTCCGCTCGTCATACTTTACGCATCATCATATTTTCAGCGGACGGCCATTCCGGGAACCGTGTTCACGGAACTCCAGTCCGATTTCGGGTTCACAGCATTCCAGATCGCCGGAATCGGCGCATCCTTCGTCTACGTCTATTCGCTTTCCCAGCTGGTCGTGGGAATGTTCGCAGACAAGTATTACGGCGTGCGCGTGGTGACCGTCGGCGGAATCCTGCTTTCCATCGGCGCGATTGGAGTCCCGCTCTGCAGTTCGCTCTGGGCGATCTACTTTTTCCGCGTGCTCACGGGAATCGGCGCCAGCACCCTTTACCTGAGCCTCGTCAAGGAGACCGACCGGCTCTTCGGACGCAAGAACTATTCCGTCATGTTCGGAATCGTCTACTTCGTGGGATACTCCGGCGGAATGTTCGGCACCCTGCCCCTGGAACGGCTGTGCGCCGCATTTCCGTGGCGCAGTGTGCTGCTGGGCGCCGGAATCCTGACCTTTGCATTCTACCTGATCTTCTTCTTCGCGAAACGCGCCCTGCCGCTGCCGCCCCCGAATTCAAACACCATCTCGCTCCGGCCCGTCGTCAAGATCATGAGGAATCCCTACACCTGGCTGCTCCTTTTCTGCTCCACCATGAACTTCGGAACCTATTTCGCCATCCAGACCGTGTTCGGGAAAAAATTCCTTCAGGACTGCGGACACATGAGTTCCGCCGAGGCCGCAGGCGCCATCTTTGCGCTCTCGATCGTCTGCATGTGCACCCTGCTGTGCGTGGGAATCTTCATCCGGATGATCGGAAACCGCCGCAGGCCGCTGATGATCGCGGCTTCCGCGATCAACCTGCTGAACACCGCCATGATGGTCTGCGCCCTGAAATTCGGATGGTCCGGCTGGTTCCTGGCCGCGGGCTATCAGTTCTATGCCTTTGCCTCCGGCTTCGCCGTGGCGTTCGCCCTCACCGCGCAGGAGATCAACGCACGGGACGTGATCACGCAGGCAACCGGATTCAACAATATGGGCAACTATTTTTCCGTGGCCGTCTGCTCCCTGCTGGTCGGAAGGCTGCTGGACTCCTACCTGAAGCCCGGCCAGACCGGCGCGGCGGTCTATCCGCCGGAAGCGTATCTCACCGTGTTCTGGATTCTGCTGGGACTTTCCACAGTCTCGTTCCTGCTTGCTTTCCTGATCCCTGAAACGAAGGGACACTATCTCCACCTGAGGATCGAACAGGCGATGGAAGCGCCGGCCTTCCGCAGGAACTGAGAAATCACTCTTCCGGCTGCTTCCCGAAATGCTCGTCGATGTAGGCGCAGGCCTCTTCGAGCGAGTGCAGAATCTTGGTGGAGTGCTTGACCATCCACGGCGAACAGTTCTCGAACGTGAACGGGGAAAACGACACCACGAACTTCCCCAGGTCGTGCGCCGCATAGAAGACCTCCATCGAGGTCCCGATCGAAGCCTTGCTGTAGTTCACAAGCACGATGTCGGCGTCGCGGACGTCCTGAAGGTCGAATTCCACGATCTCGTTGGCGCTGTCGACCTGGCGGTCGACGAACTTGCGGCGCATCGGGTCGAGCATGCGGAATTTCGGCGCAAGAATTTTCTTTGCGGCTTCGCGCCATTCGCGCGCGGAGCCGTCGTGATCGTCCATGATCGGACCGGAAAGGTAGATGGTGAGTTTCTTCACTTTTTTCCTCTTTTTCTGGGCGGGATGGGCGTGATGACCTCCGGATTCTCAGGCAGCGCGATCGCATGGGGCTTCACGTGCCAGATCTTCTCCGAATATTCCCGGATGGAGCGGTCGCTGGAGAACATGCCCATGTTGGCGATGTTGCGCACGCATTTTTTCTGCCATGCGAAA
>CAZHPP010000434.1:0-3798 GCA_964534535.1 uncultured Victivallales bacterium
CGGCGACGATATCTCCTGGATGAAGTTCGGCAAGGACGGCAGACTTTATGCCATCAACCCCGAAAACGGATTCTTCGGCGTCGCGCCGGGAACTTCCATGAAGTCCAACAAGAACGCCATGCTCTCCTGCGCGAAGGAAACCATCTTCACCAACTGCGGACTCCGCAAGAACGGGGACATCTGGTGGGAAGGAATCGACATTCCGCTGGAGCCCGGCGAGAAGCTCATCGACTGGAAGGGCAACGTCTGGGAAGCCGGCAAGGTCGGCGAAGACGGAAAGCCGATCAAGGCCGCCCATCCGAATGCGCGCTTTACCGCCCGCGCCAAGAACTGCCCGGCCATCGCGGCCAACTGGCAGGATCCTGCAGGCGTGCCGATCGACGCGTTCCTCTTCGGCGGACGCCGTCCCTCCACGCTTCCGCTTGTGTATCAGTCCCTCAGCTGGGAGCACGGTGTGTTCATCGGCTCCACGGTCGGCTCCGAAGTCACGGCTGCCGCGCTCGACGTCAAGGCGGGAACTGTCCGCCGCGACCCGTTCGCAATGCTTCCGTTCTGCGGATACAACATGGGCGACTATTTCCAGCACTGGCTTGACATCGGCAAGCATCCGGGCGCAAAGCTCCCGAAGATCTTCTGCGTGAACTGGTTCCGCAAGACCGCCGACGGCCGCTGGCTCTGGCCCGGATTCGGCGACAACAGCCGCGTCCTCAAGTGGATCTTCGAGCGCTGCGACGGCGAAGGCAAGGCTGTCGAAACCCCGATCGGGTACATGCCGACGATTGACGCCATCGACCGCAAGGGCATCGAAAAAGAGGTCTCCGAGGCCGACATGAAGCAGCTTCTCGCCTTCGACAAGGAAGGCTGGATGAAAGAGCTTGAGATGATCAAAGAGCATTATGCCAAGTTTGACCGTCTCCCGAAGGAGCTCAAGAAGCAGCTCGCCGATCTGATCGCGAGACTTTCGAAGTAAGGTCTGTTTCCTGTAAAACAGAAGGCCGGAGCCGTGAAAACGCGGCTCCGGCCTTTTTCGTGCACAGACTGTTTTTTTGCTGCAAACAATTTGTCACAAGATTGATCAACACGGAAAATTATGCGCCGCAGCCGGAGGGAACAAGCTGGCGAACCAATGAGTTATTGCGATAACTGTTCGAGAATACATATTGATTTTTTTTAATTCTGCTGTATTATAATATTAAAGAAAAAATATGAGGTGCTGTATGATCAATGGTCATTGCGTTAAATGGATTTGTCTCGCTATTATCTCTCTGAC
The DNA here is from genome assembly GCA_964534535.1 of uncultured Victivallales bacterium. GTDB lineage: Bacteria > Verrucomicrobiota > Lentisphaeria > Victivallales > UBA1829 > CAZHPP01. The sequence continues at coordinate 1,271 of CAZHPP010000434.1, forward strand.
TGTTATACTTTCTGGATGTACTCAATTTAATGCTGGATATGAGTTGGGTGTTCAAAATCAATATTACAAAGATCGGATTCTTCAGAAAGGATCTGTGGACTATATTAATTATATGGATTTGCAGATGAAGGCTTATCCTGCGTTGCGAGGCTACTGCAGTGATCATGATTATCCGGATTTTGTTTTGCCATATTATGCTTCCCATGCTGATTTCGTATGGGAAAAGAAAAATAAGACTGTTGAAATTACAACCACGGGAAATATAGACGAGAAGGATGGCATTCCAGAAAAAATCAAACTTTATCGCTCTACCGTGGCAAAAACAACTCGACCGGAAATAACATCCTCGGAATCACAGTCGGTGAAAGCAGAAAAGAAACCGGAAGAATCAAAAAGCTGTTCAGGAACCGGTTTTGCCATAGCAGAGAATGCAGTCGTTACGGCACTGCATGTCGTAAAACATGCAAAAAAGATAGAACTTCGTTTGGGAAATGGAGTTTGGATTTCTGCTTCCGTGATCAAAAGATCTGATTCATTGGATATTGCCATACTTCAGCCTGACAGAAAACTTTCAGGTTATCTGCCTTTCGTTTCAGGGAAAAAATGTCAGGCCGGAGATAAAGTATTTACTTTCGGCTATCCTGTCATTGAAATTCTTGGGCAAGAAATCAAATATTCGGAAGGAACAATCAGTTCCATGTCTGGGATTGGAGATGATACATCTTTAATTCAGACTTCTGTGCCAATTCAGCCGGGAAATTCAGGCAGTCCGCTCTTAAATGAGAATGGTGAAATCGTCGGCATGCTTACATCGACTGCTGCATTGCCGATCTTCCTGAAAATGACAGGTTCTCTTCCTCAGAATGTAAACTGGGCTGTCAAAGCAGAATATATTGCTATTTGCTCGGATATGAAAATGCCGCCTGAGAGCATTCATTATCGTTCCCATGGTGAAATGCTGGAGAAAACCAGAGCCGCAATTTGTCTAGTTGTTGCAGACCGCCCTGTCTCAAAGTAAAGTTCTGTTCCTGTAAAACAGAAGGCCGGAGCCGTGAAAACGCGGCTCCGGCCTTTTTCGTGCAAAGACTGTTCTTTTTTCAGTGTTCTTCCAGCCAGGAACGCAGAAGTTTCGTCGTGCCTTTCACATCCAGAACTTTTGCCCGCTCGGAATCGTCAAGCAGGGAATTGATCGCCTCGGCCGGCAGGGTCCCGGGAAAGGTATCCGCAATCCGCGCGGCCAGACGGTAAAGGTCGGACAGCGCCGGAAGTTCATGCAGAAGTTTCCGGACGTTTTCACAGACCGCAAAACGGCTGGAATCATCGGCCAGTTTTCCATAGATCTTCATGCCGTCGAAGGTGCTCCGGACCAGGATGCTTCCCACGATCCCGCCCATGGAATTGAAGCGGCTCATCACGGAGGTGAAATCCTTCGACACGGCATGATCGTCGTTTTCCGGGAAAAGTTTCGCCGGATCGAAGTGCTTCTGGATGAAATGGTCGTTCCGGTATTTTTCGCGGATTTTCTTGTCGCGGAAGTCGGGAATTTCAAACGGCTTCCCGTTTTCGGAAAGGCTCTTGAAGGACATGATCCCGCCGAGCGTGACGTCGGAGGCGGAATAAACGTTCCACGGCGCAGGTTCTCCGGTGAAGATCTGACGCGCAAAATAGTAAAGTTCCCAGAAGTCTCCGCCGCCGTGCCCGGCCTGTTCGGCGAGTTTGCCGAAATCGTCCCATTCGGGCGTGAGTTTGAGCCGGAGTCCGTGTCCGGAGCCGCCGAGACAGACTTCGATCGGATCAAGCGTCGCATCGGCGAAGGCGCGCGTGCCCCAGAGTCGGCGCGAATGAGTGTCGCAGGTGCTGGTCCCCATGAGGTTGCGCATGAGTCCGCCGTTGCTCATGGTGTAAAGCTGCGGGGCCATGCCGGAACCGCCCTTGATTTCGCCGGGAAGATGCACGGAGGTCGGGAGGGCGCAGACGCGTGTCGGACGGAGTCCCGTGATCTGCATGACCGGGCCGAGGGAGTGGGTGTTGTAATAATGATAGTTGAGCCAGGAACGCCAGTTGTGGGCCTGCCAGCCCGGCTGGACGGGCACTTCATACGGCGGATTCTTGCGGTAGTTGTAAGTGTATTCGAGTCCGCGGCACTCGTGGTTGTAGTCGTATTCGGCGTACATGAGGTCGCCGAAGAAGCCCTCCCGCCAGAGATTTTTCAGGAACATGTTGGGTTTCATGAACGGGTAGTTTTCGGCGAGGTTGTAGATTTTCCCGCTTTTTTCGACCGCTTCGACGAGTCGGACGCCGTCGGCCGGGGTCATGAAGGAGGTGACCTCGCAGAGCACATGCTTCCCTGCGTTCAGCGCCTTGACCGCATGGTCCGCGTGTGCGCCAAACCAGGTGGCGACGAGGACGGCGTCGAAATCCTGCTTCAGAAATTCGTTTTCATCGGACGTGATGAAGGCGCCGGGGCAGTTTTTTCTGAAGTCTTCGCGCATGAATTCATTGTAGTCGCATCCGGCGGTAACGTCGAT
>CAZHPP010000435.1:0-3787 GCA_964534535.1 uncultured Victivallales bacterium
GCCTGCGCTGAACAATGCACGGGAAAAAGCCAGGACCATGACTTGTATGGGAAATTTGAAACAGATCGGCTATGCAATCGTCATGTATACTAACGATTTTTCGGAATGGTATCCCAGGGGATGCAATTCGACCTACACGCAAAAATGGGGAGATACCCTCGACAGGTTGTACTTCTCCAAAAACGACAAAACCCTGGGGGAGAATCGGACTAAAGTGTTCAACTGTCCAGGCCATAACAAAAAACTTGGCGAAGCCAAAAACATGGAATGGAACGGGACAGGGGGCTATGCATGCAATACTGCAATGATGACTTCCAACTCAAACCCCGTTCAGTATAAAATCAATATTGTCCGGAATCCGACTCAAGTGCCTCTGATCTTTGAATCACGCACCTATATGAACTCATACTGGACATTCACACATGAAAGTCAATATCTTCTTTACATCCGTTTTTCCCATTCAGGCGGCATGACCATGCTGCACTGCGACAGTCACGTAAGCTGGATTAAGGAAAGAAGCGGCCGCTGGGCCAGTGACTGGTACGGCGGTCAGCTTCCGGGCTCTGCAACATACGGCTGGAAAAACTGATCCGCTGAATCCGCACAATTCAGATACATCAGGTCTCAAGGACTGATTAAATTCTGGAAGCAGACGGCTGCTTTCCCTGAAGCAGTTTCGCGCTTCATGAACCATTATTGCAACAATTAGCAGAAAAGAGAGAAATGAAAAGCAAATTGATCATCGGTTGTTTCGCAGCAATGAGCACATGGCTCGTCTGCGGAATGCAGAGTGAATATTCAAAAATTGCTGACTGGAGTTCACCGCGCACGAGCATCGGGGCAGAAAAAGGTGTGCTTGCGATTCCTTTCCCCGAAGCAGGGGACATCTCAATCAAAAAAATGTTTGAAGTGGACAGCACACGTGAATGCCATATCAGCGGCGAATTCAGAATCGTCGGCGGAAATTCGGGGAAAGTCTATTTCGGAGTCAAGGCGTATACTGAGGCAGGAAAGTTCATTGCTCCTGCGTCTTATCTTCTTGTCGGCAACGTCAAACCGGGAATTCTGGCATCGGATGCGGAAGCTGGAACGAAAACTCTGCATGTCAGAGGAGCCGTATCGGAATGGAGTTCAGGGAACGGGAGTTATGCCGTGGCGTTCAACGCGGCAAATGACGGATCGGATCTGCCCAATTTTGAACTGTCTCCGTATATCATGCGCGGCGGTTTGAAGCGTTTGACGGATGGAACCATTGAACTTGCACTTGCCAAAACGCTGACGAAAACATGGAAGGCCGGAACGCCGGTGCGTCTGCACAGGGACGGCAATAATTTCCTCTATGTCAAATCCAACGCTGTCCTGAATAATGAATGGAGCCGTTTCAGCGGATGCATCGGAGGGGAAAACTCCTCGGAGGCGCTGCGCTGGCCGAGGGGCAGCGCACGGGCGAAAATTGCATTCGTCATGCACGCTGCGCCTAAAACAGGAATGCTGGAATTCAGGAATGTAACCGTGACGACTCCAGACCGGATGCATGTCCCGCGCATGCCGGGGCTGGATAAATGGACTCCGTCAAGCTATATCAACTGGAAATTCGTCTCCGGACGGTTCAGCGGAACGACTGATTGTGTTCCAGGGAAAAAGACAGCATCGCTTTCCTCGCCGACTCTTCAATGTGACATGTCGCATCAGCTTCTTTTCCGTTTCCGCGCAAAAAGTTCTTCCCAAAGTACTGGCAGACTCTTTTTCCGGGCAAAAGGAGCTCCGTTCAGCGAGAAGAACAAGGTGCAGTTTCAACTTTTACCGGGAACCGATGCGTTCCGGGAATACCGCGTCTATCTGCCGGAAACGGCTGCCGGTCTGGAACAGTTCCGCTTCGACATACTTGGAAACGCCGTGAAAGTCGAATTTGAAAAATTCGAACTGCTCTTTGCCGATTTTGACCAGAATTCGATTCTTAAGATTGAATCACCGCATTCATTCAATCCAAGAGTATCAGATATCTCGGAAGCTCCTGAAAACGACGGAATTCTGCGGTTTGGAAAACAGACTGCCCATCAGAATATCGTCGTAAAAAAAGACAGTGCGCAGGTATTGAAGTCAAAGAAGAACTGTCTGAATTATCTGTCGCTCTCGGATACATACACGCTTTGCGTAAAGACGGCGTCTCCAGCCTCCGGTCGCATCCGCTTCACCGTTCTCGGCACTGATGTTTTCGGAAAAGCACTGGCGCCGGTCATATTCGATTTGAATCTGGACGGATCATGTGTGCATGAAACAAAATTCAAACTTCCGCGCGAACTCGCGCTGTTCACTCTCGAAGCAAAATCTGAAACGGCGTCGGATGCCACTGTGACAAAACTGACAATGGCACCATTCTTCCGCGAAGGAGACCTGTGGAAGGGTGAATGGATATGGGGAACCCTCAGGAAGGATGCATCCGTCTGCTTCCGTAAAAGTTTCGAACTCAAGGAAGCTCCGGAGGAGGCAAAGCTTATTATCTCGGCCGATGACAGGATAGACAAGATTTTTGTGAACGGGAAAGCCGTCACTCCAGGAGTCAATGCTGCAAGTCCATTCCAGATCGACCGTCACGACGTGACCTCTCTTTTGAAGCGCGGGAGCAATGTCATCGCAATCGAAGGATTCGACCTCGGAGGCGAAAAAGGCATCCGATGCGAATTGGCCGCATATGGTCCGAACTCCTATCAGCTCATTGCTTCAGACACATCGTTCAAGGCATGCGAATATCCAGCTGCCGGATGGGAAAAGAATAATTTTGACGACTCTAAATGGCCATATGCCATTATCTACAAATTCCATTCCCTGCGCAATAATTACCCTCACTTTTACACTGGACAAAAGAAGCGGGCACACGATTTCAAACTGTCGGACATCAAAATCGACGACCGTCTGATTCATGGAGAAATACTTCTGCGTCCAGACACATCCAGGCTGGAACTGGAAGGAGTGCTGTCCTCCGGAGGACGTGTTTACAACATCGGACGCCAAGTATGTGAAAACCTCGATCCTGGGAAACTCCAAAAAATTAAATTTAAGTTTGTTCCATCTCCATTCATCCCCGAAGGCGATTACACTCTGCGCCTTGAAAGCACGGAACTGCTTCTCCCGCAGGGGAATGGAACAGCAGTCCGTCTCCCGAAAACGAAAGGTTCATTCGAACTGCCCGAAACTGGACTCCGTTACGGGAAAAACGGACGGACACCTTTAATGATCGTCAACGGGAAAGCGGAATCGGCCATCCGCCACTATGCAAGGGACAATCATCCCGAACAAATCCGCAACATTGCAGAGCAGGGACTTAAGCTCTACGGCGTGTCCAATCTGCGCCCGACATGGCTCGGACCCGGCAAATACGATTTCAGCGTGCTCGACGGCCGCATCACAGAACTGCTTCAGAACCAGGAAGATGCATGGCTTCTGCTTCAGATGCCAGTTGACAGTTTCATGCCTTCCATGAAGGCATGGACCGACCGCTATCCGGACGAGACTGTGCGGGATGAGAAAGGGAACAATCTGATCGACATCCATGGCTTGCGCAAAGCCGCACCGAGCTGGAGTTCCAGAATATGGCGGGACGAGGTGAAAAATCTTCTCAGAGCCTTTATCCGGCATGTCAAAAAACAACCATACGCATCGAGAGTCGTCGGCTTCATGCCTCTCACGGGACTCGGCACTGAGAGCCTCTACTATGGGGCGTTCAATCAGCTATATGTTGATTACAGCCGTCCATATCAGGAGGGGTTCCAGGCCTATCTGAAGAAAA
>CAZHPP010000436.1:0-3779 GCA_964534535.1 uncultured Victivallales bacterium
GGCGGTTTCCTTTTTATCGTTTTGACTTATAACGGAGGCGCCTTGCGCCTCCTCTATGATGACCTTGTCAATCAGAATATAATCCCCGATTTTCTCCTTGAGTTGTGTCGGGTTGTGATGCTCACTGCCCCAGAACTGGACGACCAGCCCAAGACGTTGTGCCGTGGTTGTCGTCTTGAATGTTCCTTTATAAACAGTCCAGTTCTTTTGCGGCGAAATAAGATGAATACTGGTTCGGAGTTTCTGGCCCTGGCTGGCTTTGTTCCATTCTCTGAAATTTATCATGGCACGGTTGGCGGTCCCTTTTATCTCCAAAGAAAAACGGTAGGTGGTGTTCGGTTTGCAGGGAACACCAGCTTGTTTTCCTTCGCCCCCCAACAATACTCCAAGATTGACTGATCGCTTTCCCTGCTCGTTGGTGTGAAATTGAATCAGCTCCAGCTTTAGACAATGATTCCAGGTGGCATCTTCAACAATTTGGGACAGTTTCCCCTGGCTGGCGTCTTCACACAGACGGAACTCGGGCGAAAGCGGAGTAAGATCAAGTTCAGGATCCTTGATCAGATTTTGTGCGGCAAGCGCCATTGAGTACAACGCAGAAACACAGAGAAAAATTTTTTTCATGCACACAACTTTATTTGTCATCTTGAATCAACCTTTCTGGTGAGCCAATTTTAAGAAGATTGGCTTTTCCCTGTTAACAAGTTGTTTTCACGTGCATCAAGCCCATCTTGACGCATCCGGTATGACTTTTTTAAGGGTACCTCTATTCATTGACATTAACGGATTTTGTTCTTATTTCGAAAAAAGACGTGTTTTGGAAAAGTGAGTCTGATACCCATAGCGGTCTCAGCCGATTTTTTCCAAGATGCGGACTTTCCGAAGCAGACAAAAGACGCAAAGAACAATGAATAAAGGCGCCCTTACAATTGGGTTTCAATCTTTGCGATCGAATTTTTGTCCAACACCGCCGCGCGTTGGAGATTTCCTGCATGACCATCGACAAATGCACCATTGATCCCATTGGAGTGGGGAAAGGTAAAACGTCCGTATGTAGCCGTCAACGTGAATTTTGCGGCGTCAAACGTTTGCGAAATCCAACCGGGATGCAATACAGATCCGTCATAACGCTGTAAGCCGTCAGTGAACAATATCTTACGGGAGGGAGATTTTATTTGCGTTGTTCTGACACATGTGACAACATTTCCGCTGGAATCAAGCCCGCCAGCTCCCCCCACCATGAAGGTTGCGTTGGCCGAATAGTTATTGAATTTGTAAAGTGCGGCGATCCCTGCATCTGAGGAATTGGAATATTCATTGTCGGGGATATTGTTCTGCCCGGGACAGAAAAAAATCGACCGCGGCGAACCAGGACGACCGATATACCTGCAGTTCCACAAAATAACCGACCATCCCGGACTGAATGTTTTGTTCAATTCATGAACATACATGTTGCGTATATACCATCCGTGATACTGCTCGCCAAAATCCATCGCATAGTTGTTCTCCGCCATTCCGATTTGCTTGAGGTTGCTGAGACAGACGATGGCGTGCGCTCTCTGACGGGAGACATTCAAAGCCGGCAGCAATAGTCCGGCCAGAATGGCGATGATGGCTATCACGATGAGGAGCTCTATTAATGTAAAACGCATCAGTTTCTTCATTTTTCATCCCTCATTTCTTTCGCTGTTGTTTTTGATAAAGGAAATCATATCGTCCAGACGTGTTTCGGCAAGACACTCGACGGTATCCGCCGCGCCGTAATAGATTTTCAGCGTGCCATCCGGTTCGGGAATCAGTCCGCCCGGGAAAATCACACTTCCGCGGAATCCGTCCAGTTCATAGGGTTCTTCCGGAACAAGAAGCGGAACGTGCGCCATTGCAAGAATTTTTTCCGGATTGTCCAAATCCAGCAACATCGCGCCTCCATAATAACGACTTTTCCAATTGCGCTGCCACGCCGGGAATGGCGTTTCCACTTCCTCGACGGCATGAAACAGCGTGAGCCACCCTTCCGGTGTTTTTACCGGAGGCGCGGCGGGACCGATCTTGGAATTGCAGAACGGGACATCCGTTGCACTCAGCGTCAGTTTCGATTCCCCCCAATGCACAAGGTCGGACGAATACGAAAGCCAGATGGAATGTCTTTGAGCTTTTCCAGTCAGGAACGGCCGTTCCAGACGACAGTACATCCCGTTGATTTTCTCCGGGAACAATACCATATTACGGTTCTCCGGAACCGAAACGCTTTTTACATCGAAATGACGGAAATCGCGCGTCACGGCGATTCCCCCGCGCGTTCCGTGATCCGACACGGCGAAACAGATTCCGTATTCGCCGTTTCCGAAATCGGTGATTCTGGGATCGTAGACAAACCCCGTTTTTCCCTCAAGCTCAATGGTGACCGGCTCTTTTTCAGTCTCCCAGTGGACGCCGTCGCCGCTGAAAGCGAGGCCGAGGTTGATCTTCGGCTCGGTGTTGTCGCTGATTCCCGCGTAGAAGTCGGCAAAATCCTGTCGGCAAAAACCGTGATCGTTGCGGAAAAGCATCACGTATCCGCCGCGATATTTGGCCACGCCCGCGTTGAAGGTCAGTGCCGCGTCAAAGGGACATTTCTCCTTCGACATGACAATGCCTTTTCTGAGGATAAAATCCGGTGTTTGACAGTTCATGAGAAAAGTTCTCTCCTTTTTCAATAGTTGTTTCAAGATGATTCCTCCTTTCGTTAATATAGTATATCACAAAAAAGCCGATTTGAGAATGGCTGAAATCGACAATCCATATCTATTTTTGCAAAAAATGCTTGAAATATTCATTTTCTGTGGTATGTTGTGTCGAAAAAGGACACAAAAATGTATTCCCCGCTGATCGATGTAACGTTATTGGCGGACGACGAAATTCGTCCATTTATTTTCCGGCAGACCATGCACCCGGCGCTGAGCAACCTTCAGCTCGTCTACCCGCTCCGCACCGGGGATTTCCGGGAACACCGGCACAACAATTACGAATTGATTCTGCCGGAGACCGGCGTCTACCGCTGCGCACTCGACGGCGCGGAGTTGAGCGTCCGGACGGGGGAGTTCCTGCTAATTGAGCAGGGCAGAATACATAAAGACCATTTTGAGCCGGGCGCAAATTTCCGCTGTGCGCACTTTGAACTGCGGGACGAACAGGAATCCGCACAGGTGGAGCGGATTTTCATCCCGGAATTGCCGACTGCGGATCTGGTCTCCGCCGTGCCGGACGATGATTTTTTCCGGTCGCTGCTGGCTCTGCTCTTCCAACCGGTGTCCCCGAATCGGCCATGGGGAGTGCGCAACGGACTGTTCGACGCGCTGCTGCACTTGCTTCTCACCACCTTCCCGGGGAAGTTTTTTTTACGCAATCCGAATGAATGGAACGAGCCGAATCGGCGGAGAATTCAGTTGGCGCAGGCCTTTGAGGCTGCGCTGGCGGACGGCGTGTTCGACGCGGCGGCGGTGGGACGGAAACTCGGCATGAGCCCGCGTTCCTTTGTCACATTCTGCCACAAGGAATTCTCCGCCCCGCCGCAACGGGCGTTCCGCCAGTTCCGGATAAAGCGGGTGTGCCGCTATCTGCTCGAGCATCCCGACGTCAGCGTCAAAACGGTTGCGGAACGATTCCACTTTGCAAATCCATTCCATTTATCGCGGCTTTTCAGTCGCTATATACAGATTCCCCCCTCGCAAATCAACCGGATCTCCGCGAAAAATCAAGAAGGCAAAGATATTCGCTGAAATTTATTCTTCTGGGTTAAT
>CAZHPP010000437.1:0-3774 GCA_964534535.1 uncultured Victivallales bacterium
TCAACCCTCCTGAGGGGAAATCTCTCTCGCTCTCTGCTCCATGTAATATTTTCCCGCAGGAATGGACTCGTTTGACTGTCACGTTGGACCGAAAAGAGTGTAAAATGTACGCAAATGGGGAAGAAATTGGCGCTTTCCCCTGTAAAATGTTGCCCTTTTTCAATAAAGATCCGTTGAAGATAGGTGTATACGCTTTTGGGGATCAAATGGGTTTTCCTGCACAATTTCGCAATCTGGTCATTGAAAAGGAAGCCATTCCTCCGCCCCCGGTCAATAAATAAACCTCTAGGCATCGCCTGAAAATGACAAAATTGTATTCATTGCTATTTTTGCTATTGAGCCTGCCCCTCGTTGCAGTCCAGTTGCCTGCCTTTAACGTTGATTTTCGCAACGGAGGTTTTAACCCCTTTACCGATCGTTCCGGTAATTGGAGGGAGACACCTACGGGATTGCAGGAATATTCTGATCTGTCCGATCAGGATTCGGTAACCTTTACCGATCGTCTAGTTTTCGGCCCGAATACGGCATTGACGGTGACTGCTCTTCCCCAAGATGAAATTGGGACCATGTGGATTGATTTTGGTTGCAAGAATAACGGGGATTGTCTGCGCTTGGTTCATGAGAGCGGCAATTCCGTTGCAGTGTCCCTATATCGTGTTTCCAATGGGAAGCATACTCTCCTTTACTCTGTTGATAATACAGATGTGTCACTTGACCGGGGCAATGGCGAGCAAATGCTTCAATTCAAATTGAGTAGTTCGGGCGATGCAATTCAGGTTCAACTCAATAAAACTCAACTTTTTTGTGTGCGTTGTGCTGATATGCCGTCGGGCGGCGTGGCACTTGGCGTTCGGGGGCGAAAGGTCGAATTCAAAACTGCTGCGGCACGAACTTATGAAAATCTGACCTTGGCGATGACGCCGGTCGAAGTGCCGGATCTTGAATTCACGGTTCAGCACAATGCTCTGCGCCACAGTTTCTACCGTGATGAGAAAACGATTTTAAAATTGAATTTTGTAAATCGGATGGCGCACGAAGTGACCGTTCGGGAGGCTTGTGTCGTTTTGCCTGACGGAACCGATTTTATGCTGTCTGACCGTACTGTCGGACCAGGTGAGGTGCAGAGTTGGGAACTGCCTTTGGATGGCGCCCAATGGAATGGCGAATGCCGGATTGTACTGAAAGGCAAGATTCAGGATAAGATGCTTCAGACGCAGTATGATCTGTTTTTTGCCGAACGTCCGGGGGCGGACGCCTATATCTTTGCTACTTGGAATGGCGAGACAATGCCCTCTTTTTTGGATTTTCTGAAAGATAACGGCTTTAATGGTTCGGAAACTGGTTTTGCTCCCTATGAAGATTTTGAAAAACAGCGCAAGGTGATCGCTGCATTGCACGACAGGGCGATCCGTAATGGCATGTTACTGAAGTTCAGCTTTCCCATCATTGATCTGCTTTCTGCTGACCAGAGAAAGTTCGCTGTCGTGCTGCCAGACGGCAGTTCCGGCAGAGTGCTGAATTGTAATCTGCCAGAAGCGCAGCAGTATGCGCAAGAGCGGGGGCGCATGTTAGGAGAATTTCTCCGGGATTACCCCGCTTTTCGCTGGGTTCTGCTTTCCAGCGAGGTTGAAAGTGTTCTGTCGATTTCTTGCGGTCCTGGCAACAAGGAACGCTATGAGAGGCTTTTCGGACAACGGCTGCCGGAGTTGCAGATGAAATCTGCCGAGATTGACGGCATGAATGGCATTGTTCTCCAGTTGCCTGAAGATGTCAAAAAAAATATGCCTCCGGTTGTTCCTGCTGATAACAAATGGTATTCTTGGTTGACCTTTCTCTGGAAAAAAGGTTTTGGCGATAATCTGTTGCATGCGCAGATCGCTGCCGAGATCAAACGAGTGAATCCGCAGTTGGAGACGGAACATGATCCTTTCCGTGATTTCCCTGTATTTGACCGCAACATCGGACTGGATTACTATGGAACATGGTTCTATCCCACCCCGGACGCCGGGGAGTCGTTCATGGCCATTGAGACCATGCTTGCGGCCATCGCCGGCGGCGGAAATAAACAGAAAATGCAGTACGGCGCATCGCTTTGGCTTTACGCCGACACATTTTGTCCAGCCCGCGACCGCCAGGCCGGGGTTCAGCCGGAGAATATCTATCTGGAAACGCTGTTTCTTGGCCTGGCCGCTCGCCCAGATAAGATTGAACTGTTCTCTCTGACTTTCCTGCAACCGGATGTTCGTCTGGAATATCGACAGAACACCCTGCTGCCCCGCATGAAAGATTTTTCTCGGAATATCGCAGAACCCTTGTGGCCGGCCATTCGTCCTCTGCTTCGAGAAGAGTGTCAGGTTGCCCTGTTGCTCTCCTCCGCCTCACAGATCTTCGGCTCACAGAACTGGGGCGGCTTCGGCTATGCTTCTGAAAATTCGCTTCTCGATCTTCTGTGGAAGGCTCATCTGCCGACCCATGTGATCTTCGAGGATACTATTCGTAAAGACGACTCTTGGCAAAAGTGCAGATTGTTGGTTCTGGGAACGGTTACACATCTGCCTGATGATGTATTTGCCGCCATCTTGAGATATGCCCGAAATGGCGGGAAAGTTCTGGCCTGCGCCCCCTTTGCCAAGCTTATCCCGGGTGCTGAACCGCTGGACATCAATTTTGATTTCGCCGTGAAATCCGCGTATCATTCCATCCGGGGGGGGAGTCCCTATGTTGCGGAAAAAGCGCAGGAATGCCGACTGCATCATGCGGAATCGCTGCGTTCAAAGTATCGTACACTGATTGTTCCCTTTGCCGATTCGGATAGTGTGGAACTCTATCTGAGAACGCTGCAAGATGAACATTCCCGCTATGTCTTCGCTGTCAACGACAGACGCGCCCTGGGCGATTACATGGGGCGAAAATTCAGAGCCGTTTTGGATCAGGGGATGGAACTTTCCGCCCCGATTGTTCTGGATATGCCTTCCGGCACGGTGTACGAATTTCCGGCCGGGAAAAAGCTTCAGGCATTACCAGAAAACGGCAAACTTCGCCTGAACTTGACCTTTGCCCCGACAGAAGGTAAAATCCTGTTGTGCTACAAGGAAGAGATCGGTCAGATCGCAGTGGAACCGCCGCGTCCCGGAGCTCCCGGAAAAGTGACGACGGGGCGCATCATCTTGCGCGACATCTCCGGCAAACCTTTTTTGGGAACGGTTCCGGTAAGGGTTCAGTGGACGGATCCTGCGGGCCGAACTCGCACGGAATACACCGCGATCAGCAATGGAGAGGCTCAGCTCTCGTTGCGTCCAGCACGTAACGACGCCAAGGGTACCTGGCACATTCAGGCTACGGAGCTCGCTTCCGGTAAAAGCATTGAAGCGAAATTTTGAAGCAGGGCGGTGAATATATCGGTTGTGCTGCTCCACTTTTAGCAATGATAAGAAAAGAAACATGAAAATCATCGGCTTTCATATTGACATGAATATCGCCCAGTTCCGGCGCGATTACCTGGAAAAACATTTCCGTGAACTTCGGGAGGCTGGATATAATACTTTGGTCTGGGAGGTTGAAAACAACATCCGCTGGGAAAGTTGTCCCGATTGCATTTCCCCTGATGCTTTTTCCAAACAGGAATTTCGGGCGATCCTGGATTTTGCCTCAAAATTGGGGTTTGACAATATCCCTCTCCTGCAAACATTGGGGCATGCCGAGTATGTTCTTAAGCATGAACGCTATGCCGCTATGCGGGAGCAACCGGACAATATCACCCAGTATTGTCCGCTT
>CAZHPP010000438.1:0-3768 GCA_964534535.1 uncultured Victivallales bacterium
GGCTCCGGGAGGATGTCTGCAGAAACGGATATTTCGCGACCGGCGACGCCGGATATGTCGATTCCGACGGGTTCCTTTTCCTGATCGGCCGCACGAAGAACGTGATCAATTTCGCGGGGATGAAGATTTTTCCGTACGAAGTGGAGGACGTGCTTTCCGCGAGCGGGCTGGTGAAGGAGTCGCGCGTGTACGGCGTTCCGGACCCGCGGTTCGGCGAACTTCCGGCGGCCGAGGTCGTCCCGCTGGCTTCCGGAACCGATCCGGAAAAGCTTTTCGAGTCCCTGAAGCGCTTCTGCTATTCGAAGCTGCCGGGGTACAAGGTGCCGAAGCAGTTCACGGTTTCCGCCGCGCTCCGGCGCACGGCCAGCGGGAAAATCGTCCGCCGCTGAATTTTTGTCCCGGAAAATGATTTTTCCCGTTTGCGCTTGTCAAAACGTCAAACGCGGTTATATTATCTTCGCAGACTGTTCAAACGCAGCAGGAGGAAACCGAATATGGACGATTCCGTGAAACTTGACATGCCCACAGGAAACGAGACGATTCTGATCGTGGACGACCAGGAGACCGTCTGGGACTTTCTCATCGAGGCCCTGCAGAAGCTGGGGTATTCCGTCCTGCTTGCCGAAAACGGCATCGATGCCGTGGAAATCTACGAAAACAATCCGGGGCAGATCGACCTCGTGGTCCTCGACATGATCATGCCGAAGCAGGGCGGCCACACCACCTTCCACAAGCTCAAGGCGATCGACCCCAACGTGAAGGTCCTGCTTTACAGCGGCTATGTTTCGCCGGAGGAGGTCAACGACCTCATTCAGAACGGGGCTTCCGGCTTTCTGGCCAAGCCTCACCGGATCCGCGACATGGCCGTCGAAATCCGCCGCATTCTTGACAAGGATAAAAACAAAGATGGGAAAAATGAAAAAACAGCAGAAAAATAATCCGATCCGGGTCGGGCTGTGGGGAATCGGCCGCGCCGGATGGCTCATGCACTGTTCCGAACTCGCGCAGTTTCCGGAAATGTTCAGAATCACGGCCGCGTGCGACGTGATTCCGGAACGCGCCGAAGCCGTGGCAAAGCGCTTCGGAGCGAAGGCCTATACCGACGGCGACCGGTTCCTCGCGGATCCCGATGTCGAGCTCGTTTCCGTGATCGTCCGTTCAAAGGACCATGTGAAGTATGCGCTCCGCGCCCTGGAAGCCGGGAAAACCGTCTTTCTGGAAAAGCCGTTCGCCCTCTCCGAAAAGGGCGTGCGCCTGCTGGAAGAAGCCGTGAAAAAATATCCCGGCAAGCTCTATTTCCGCCACAACCGCCGGTTCGAAGCCGCCTTCAACCATATCCGGGACATCATCGACTCAGGGATTCTCGGCAAGGTGTTCGAAATCAAGCTGCGGCGTCACCTCTACCGGGCGCGCGAGGACTGGCAGACCCTTCTCGAATGCGGCGGCGGAATCGTGAACAACTGGGGGCCGCACCTGATCGACCATTCGCTGCGGCTTCTGGAATCTCCGCTGAAGGACGTGTGGAGCGACTTCCGGCGCGAAATCTCCCGCGGCGACGCCGAGGACCACATCAAGATCATCTTCCGCGGCGAAAACGGGCGTCTCATCGACCTGGAAATCTCCGACGCCGTGGCGATCCCCTCCAACGTCTACGAGGTCTACGGCACGCGCGGCACGCTCGTCAGCAAAAACGAATCCGACCTCCAGATGAAGTATCTCGACCCCAAGTTCAAGATTCCGCCGCGCAAGGCCACGAAGGAGACCCTGCCGTGGGACGTCGGCTACGGCGACTCCAACGCATGGAAATGGCGCCGCGAAACGATCATGACCGAACCGGCCAACGGCTACACCATGACCGACATCTACAAATATCTTTACGAGGCGGTCCGCCTGGGAAAACCCTTCCCCGTCAAACCCGAAGAGGCACTCCAGGTCGTCCGCGTGACTTCCATGATCCGCAAACAGCACCCCGAGTTCAAAAGCTCCGGGGACAATCTCTGAGAAAGGTTCGGCCGCACAATGGCTTCCTCCGCTGAAATTTCCGCGTGGCTCGATGAACTCCTGAACATTGCCGCATTCCCCGGCGACGCCTCCAACAACGGACTCCAGTACGATTCCGGGAACGATGAAGTCCGGCGCATGGTCTTCGGCGTGGACGGCTGCGCCGACCTGTTCCATGAGGCCGCCGAACGCATGGCGGACATGGTCTTCGTGCATCACGGCATCAGCTGGGGCGGCAGCCTGAAGCGCATCGCGCGGCTCGACGCGAACCGCATCTCGATCCTTTCCGATTCGGATATTTCCCTTTATGCCGCGCATCTCCCGCTGGACGCGCATCCGAAGTTCGGCAACAACGCAGGCCTTGCGGAACTCGCCGGGCTCCGGCATGTGAAGCCGTTCGCGAAATATTCCGGGTACGACATCGGATTCTGCGGCGACCTGCCGAAGAAGATGAAAGTTTCCGCGCTTGCCGAACTCTTCGACCGCGAACTGTTCTCCTCGGGCGACTGGACGATCATCGGCGGAGGGGACCGCACCGTCTCGCGCATCGGAATCGTTTCCGGCGGCGGGGCCGTGCCCGGATTCTTCAACGAGATGCAGGCCCTCGGAATCGACTGTCTGGTCACGGGCGAATTCGGCCACGAGGCCTATCATTACGCGGAAGAGACCGGAATCGCCGCAATCGCGCTCGGACACTACCGCACGGAAACGGTCGGCCCGCTTTCCGTCATGGAGCAGGTCCGCGAAAAGTTCGGGATCGACTGCGTGTTCGTCGATCTTCCGACCGGACTCTGAAATCCGGGCCCGCCATGGAGCCGTTCCGGGATGAAATCCGCTGCCGGAGCGTGGTGTTCCCGAAAGGCGCCCTGCATCTGCATGTGATGCCCGTCGCGGGCGGAATCGAAACGCGCCGCGTTCCCGGCTACGACTTCAACGGACTCGAACGCGGCAGCAAGCAGTTCCGGATTCTCCAGTACACCCTGGAGGGAGAAGGCGCGCTGATTTTCGAGGGGAAGCGTCACAGGCTTCTGCCCGGCGATGCCATGCTGCTTTCCGTTCCGCAGGACCACCGTTATTTCCTGCCGCCGGAATCGCATTCCTGGAAGTTCATCCACCTGAGTTTTCAGGGTGTCGAGGCGCTGCGGATCTGGGATTCGCAGATCGCTCCCGCGGGCCCCGTGCTGAAGCTCCCGCTGAATTCGCATACGGTCCGGAAACTCTTCGAGACCGTTTCCATCCTGCTGGGACGCCAGACCGTGTCCCCGTGCGCGGCCTCCGCGCTCGCCTATTCCTTCCTGATGGAATTCGCTTCGGAGCTGGGAGCCGCGTCCGGAAGTTCCGGAGAAAACCGGTTCGTGGAAAAGGCCGAAGCGTTCTGCATGGAGCATTTCCCGGAGGATATCACGGCGGGCGACATGGCCGATGCCGCCGGATGCAGCCGCTGTTATTTTACGCGCCTGTTCCGCCGCGTGAAGGGCGTTCCGCCCGCGCGTTTCCTGCGGGAACTCCGTCTGGCGAATGCGTTCCGTCTGCTTCAGTTCGAGCGCATGAGCGTCAAGCAGATCGCGGCCGAATGCGGCTTCTTCGACGAAAGTCATTTCTGCCGGACCTTCCGCTCGAAGTACGGCGTCACGCCGGACGCTTTCCGGTTCAACCGCTGACCGGGGCAGGCGGATTTTTGATGCCGCGTGAGGAGAAGGCGGCACGGGCGAAGCGCCGAGGCGCTGAGCGCGCAGGAGCGGGGGAAGAGAACTTTCGAGGCTTTGC
>CAZHPP010000439.1:0-3737 GCA_964534535.1 uncultured Victivallales bacterium
CCCCATAAGAGATCGCCGACTTCCCATGCTTTTACGCCCATATTCCCTCCATCATCATGATAAACGGAATATAGCAAATCTTTTGCTGATTTCAATCTCTATTTAGGGATAAGTTCTAAGTCCGGCCCGGCCCCGTTTCTGTCTGAACAGCCGGCATGAGGATCGCCCTGACGCATCGCTCACAGATATAAAAAAACGCATCCGCGCGTTCTCCGCTCTTGAAAAATCGGAAATCTGTGCAATATTTCCGAAATGCAAGAATCTATGGAAGGTTGGAGAACATGGGGTTGAACAGCAGCCGTTTCACAGCCGTGGAATTCGGCACGTCTAAAATATCGGCCGTGCACTGCGTCCCGGACCAGGCCGGAAAGCCGGAGGTCATCGGATTCAGCTCGCGCGATTCGCACTCCTCCATCATCAAGGGGGAAGTCATCGACCGCGACACGGCCAGCTCCATCCTCGGCGAAGTCCTTGCCGAAGCCGACCGCACCGCCGGAGGCGAATTCGAACGCGAAAACATCTGGTACCTGGTCTCCGGCCGCTCCGTTTCCTCCATCCAGGGCGAAGGCAATGTCATGATCTACGAGGAGGACAAGCGCATCACGCCGCAGCATGTGGCCGCCGCCGTGAAAAACGCCATGAACGTGCCCCTGCCCCCCAGCGTGATCGACATCGACTCGTTCCCCTCCGGATTCATTCTCGACATGTCCACAAAGGTCCGCGAACCGGTCGGGCACACGGCCGACCGCCTCGACGCGATCGTGCACATCGTTCTGGCCGAACGCAATCCGCTCGACACCGTGCGTCTGCTGCTGCGGGACAACGGGTTCGAAGGCACCATGACCCCCGTGTTCTCCGGTGTGGCCGCCGCCGAAGGCGCCCTCACGCGGGATGAACGCGAGTCCGGCGCCCTGCTGCTCGATTTCGGGGCCGGGACGATCGAATATGTAGCCGTCGCGGGCGATTCCGTGCTCACGACCGGCGTGATCCCCGTCGGGACTTCCAACATTGCGAACGACGTTTCCATCGGGCTGGACATCTCTTACGATTCAGCCGAGAAATTCCTGAACGCAGGCATGTTCGAACAGCTGAAGCAGTCCGGGCAGGCCTTCTTTGAACTGCCGGCTGCGCCGAAGCGCAGAATTCCGTTCGCCTCGCTCGAGAAGATCATCGACGCGCGTCTCGGCGAAACGTTCACTCTGGTCAGGGACGAACTGGCGCGCAAGGACCTTGCGGCCTCCCTGCAGTCCGGAATCGTGCTCACGGGCGGCGGCGCGCTGATCCCGGAAGTTTCCGATTTCGCCCGCTCCGTGACCGGCATGCATGTGCGCACAGGCGGTCCGCTCGAAATCGGCGGCGCCATGACCGGGCTCGACAATCCGCGCTATTCCGCCATTCTCGGCTCGCTCAAATACATCATCGAGATCACGAATTCCGAAAACGCCGGAGCGCTCAACAAAGTCGCGGACGTCTTCGAGAACCTCACCGGCGGCCTCATGAACAAATTCAGGAACGCAACCAGGGCGCTGACGAAAATATGACAATGGAAAAACATGTTCTGATTCTCGGAATCGGCGGCGCCGGCGCAAGGACCGCGTCCAAGATCGCGGCCCAGGGAATCGCCGGAATCGATACCGCAATCATCGACACAGACAAGCGTTCCTTTGAAAACCTTGCCGGAACGGTCGAAAGCATCCACGCCGGCTCCGGCTGGTCCTGGCGCGAAGACTCCGGCTGCGGCGGCGACGTGATCCGCGGCGAACAGGCCGTCGCCAAGGAACGTTCCCGCATCACCCAGCTCATGCAGGACCGTCCCCTGATCGTCGTCACGGGCGGCCTCGGCGGCGGCACAGCCACCGGCGGCGTGCGTACCCTCGCCAGCGTGGCCAACGCCTACAAGATTCCGGTTGTCTTCCTGCTGACGACCCCCTTCTCCTTCGAGTCCTTCGCCAAGCGCAAGGCCGCAGACGAATGCGTCGACAACCTGATCCAGGTCGCCGACCTCCTCATCCGTCTGCCCAACGACCTGCTGTTTTCCATGATCGGCTCCGATTCGCCCGTCGAGGAGGCCTTTGACAAGTCCTGCGCCGAACTCGCGCGCAGCGCCATCGGAATCGCCGAAATCCTTTCCAGCGAATACACCTTCAACACCGATTTTGCCTCGCTCATGGCGCTCGTGAAAGGGCGCCGCTGTTCCTGCGGGATCGGCGTGGGGCTCGCCACTGCGGCCGACGGCGCCAACCGCTGTCAGGAGGCCATCCGCCGGATGCTCGAATCCCCCTTCCTCGGCGGCGCCGACAGCATCAAGAAGGCCGATGCCGTCATCGTGAGCATCTGCGCCTCGAAAAGTCTTTCGATCGGGGATCTCAAGCGGTCTCTCGAGCTCGTCACCGCCATGGCTTCCCCGCAGACCCCCGTCGAATGCGGCTTCAACACCAATTCCTTCATGGGCGAATCCGTCCAGATCACCGTCATCACGATCGATTATGAAGAAACGCTCCCCGACGAGCCGGAAGAACCCGAAGAGGACCAGATCCAGAAAAAGATCAAGTCACGCCGCCGCAGAAAGGAAGACGAGTCCAAAGGCGAAGGACTCCAGCTTCAGCAGGGCATGTTCGAACTCCCCAGCTTCAGCCGCGGAATCTTCGCCGACACCGTCGCGATCAAGTTCAACAACGAAGACCTCGACATTCCCACCTTCCAGCGCCGTGAAATCTTCATCGACAAGGGAACCACCACGAAATGAGTTCCGTCGTCCGCGCCGTCCCGATTCTTCTGACGGCGCTTCTGTGTTCCTGCGGAGGAAAACGCGCTCCGGAATTCCCCCGTGTTTCCGCGGAATACGCCATGGCCCGGGCCGCGGAACAGGCCGCAGTCGTTCCCCGTCATTCCGGGACTCCCGGAGCGGCACAGGCCGCGGAACAGATTTGCCGCGCAGCTTCCGCCTTTTCCCGATTCCATGCGCGGAAGATCGAATTTAGGGACGAAACGCCCGAAGGGAAAATCACCTTCCGCAATCTTGAATTCACCATCCCAGGAAAATCAGAGAAAATCATCGTGATCGGCGCGCATTACGACGCGAAGAAAATCCCCGGGACTCCGGAGTTCCATGCCGCCAACGACGGCGCTTCCGGCGTTGCCGCGCTCCTCGCCATGATGAAAGCCCTGGACGATTCCGGGACCGTGCCGCCGTTCACCCTGAAATTCGTCTTTTTCGACGGCGAAGAATGTCTCGTGAACTATTCGGAGCGCGACGGCTTCCACGGCAGCCGCCATTATGCGGCGGAAATGAAGCGGAACGGAACGCTTCGGAACTGCCGCGCCATGATCCTGCTCGACATGATCGGAGATTCCGACCTGGAAATTGCGCTTTCCGCGGACACGCCTCCGGCAATGGCCGCCCTCGCGAAGAAGGCGGCCGCGGCCGTCGGCCGGCCCGGGCTGGTTGTTTCCGGCCGCACGACAATTCTGGACGACCATTCCCAATTTGCGAAACTCGGAATCCCGGCAGTCGACCTGATCGATTTCAGCTTCGGTCCGGACAACGTCTACTGGCACACGTCCTCGGACACACTCGACAAGATTTCAGGCACAAGCATCAAGGCTGCGGCCGATCTGGCCATGGCAATGATCTTCCTGATGTAAAGCCGCGTCCCGTCCCGCCCGGGGAACTTGGCGCACGGATGGTTCCAGAAGATTTTTTGTATTCTGAACAAGACCGCTTGCATTTTGTCGAA
>CAZHPP010000440.1:0-3717 GCA_964534535.1 uncultured Victivallales bacterium
GCTTCTTCAGAAGATCCATTTTTACGACATCTTTCCTTTTCGGGTTCGATTCTCCAAATGACGGTGAATAATTCGAATACAGTATCATCAGTTCGCGGAAATTCAACTGCTTCTTCGTGCATTCATTCGAATTTTACCCAGGCATGGAACAGAGAAATGAAAAACGCTTTCTGGAATAAAAATAATGATCGATTCAATCAATTTTTTTTAAAATGATTGAATTTTTATTTTTTCCTCTTGACGGATGCGGTTCCCCGTGGTATAATATAGAAAGAAAAGACGGAGACAGGCAGATGAACAAACGACAGAAAATACAGGAAAAAATTCTTTCCATGCTCCATGCCCGCGGCCGCCTGAGCCTGGAGGAAGTCGTCTGCGCGCTGGAGATCTCGGAAGCGACCGCGCGCAGGTATTTCATGACCATGGAATCGGCCGGCCGCCTGATCCGCATCTACGGCGGAGTCCGTTCGGCGGAAGGCGTCCCGGGACGCGAAGATTACAACTTCCAGATTCGTTCCGCCGCCCATGTGCGCGAAAAAACGGCGATCGGACGGCTTGCCGCCGGACTCGTCGAGTCGGGCGACCGCATCTTTTTCGATTCGGGGACCACCGTCCTGGAATGCATGAATGCGCTCGGAAGCATCTTCGAAGAAAAGGAGCTCGAAAACGTTTCCATCGTGACCAATTCGCTTGCCTGCAGTGAAATCCTTTCCCGGCGCTGCGATGTTTCCCTGACCGGCGGAACGATCCGGGTGCAGAGGCAGGACGTGGCCGGGCTGGTCGCGGCCGCCAACCTTGAACGGTATCACTTCACAAAAGCGTTCCTCGGCGCAGACGGAATCGGCGAAGACGGTTCGCTGATGACGACGGACGAGGAGACTTCCCTTCTGGCGCGGACGGCCGCGGGGCACAGCGAATCCGTGATCGTTCTTGCCGACCATGCCAAACTGGGGCGCTGTTCCTTTGTTCCCTATGCCCGGCTGGATTCAAAAAAATATACGCTTGTCACTGACGGCGGAGCCGATTCCGGGCTTCTGGCTTCCTGGCGGAAGAACGGTGTCCGCATCCTGACCGCGGATGCCTGCAATCCATCAATATGCAAAAAAGGAATGATGAACAATGCTGAAAAATCCTGAAAAATCCCTGACCGATCTGCTCGGGAAAAATTATACGGAGTCCGTCTGCCGCGCTTCGGCGGCCCTCGGGCTCGGAACGGAAGCGGAACTCCGCAGAATCGCAGAGGAACGGGTTGCGTTCTATCCGGAAAAATTCGCCGGAAAAAGCGACGGACTCGTCCTCCGGAGCGGTGAAAAGCTGGTCGAGGGCCTTGCAGAAAAAGATTCCAATTCCGGCGCGGGAACGGATGCATTCGCAAAAGCGTTCCATCGGAATGCCGCCCCGCTTTCCGGGCTCGGCTGCGTCCGGATCGGCGAGGACGGACGCATCGCGCTCATCGGAAAGAGCGAACACTACCAGGCATCGCTCGGACACAACTTCCCCGGGTTCCGTCTGCTGGAAAACGCACGGAAAATCGGAATCCTCAACGCCACGCACAACAATACCCGCGGATTCATAACGAGACTTCTGGAACAGGAACTCGTCCGGATCGCAAACGGCCTGAAAAAAGGCGACTCCGAAGGCCTGAAGCGGGTCCTTGCCTCCCGCGAGCCCCATGTGCTGAACCGCGTGATCAATCTGGAAACGGGGTCCATCGCCTGCGAAGCCGCCTTCAAGATGGCGCTCGCGCGGTTTTACCGTCTCCAGGAAACCTTCCCGGCCGCGAAATATTCCGGAAAGATTCCGGTTTTCCTTGTCATGGCCGACTACCGGAACGGAAAGGCGGCCAATTATCACGGAACGTCCGTCACGACCCAGCTGATGCGCGGCATGTGGCCGGAACTGGAAGCAGGACTCGAACGCGCCGGACTCCTGAAGGTCGTTCCCTGTGCGATCAACAATTTCAGCGACTTCGAAAAAAAGGTCGGTTCGTTCGACTCCGGAAAATACAAGGTCGCCCTTTTCACGCACGAACTCGTGCTGATGAACTACGGCGGGATCCGGCTCGAAGACGAATACGTCCGGAAGACCCATGCGCTCTGCGCTTCTCATGACATCCCCGTGTTCGTGGACGAAATCCAGTCCTGCATGTGGTCGCCGGAACTTTTCCTGTTCCGCGAATACGGCTGTCATCCGGACTTTGTCTCCGTCGGGAAGGGGTTCCCCGCGGGACAGTACCCGGCCTCCAAGATTCTCACGACGGCGCCGATGGACAATCTAAACCAGTTCGGCGCACTGGTCACGAACGGACAGGAGGAGCTGGCTTCACTCGCAAATCTGATCACGATTGTGTTCGCGGAAGCAAATGCGGAAAACACCCGCGCCATGGGGAATCTCTGGCAGTCGGAACTCCGCGCCGCTGCGGAAAAGTTCCCGGAACTGGTGCGTGAGATCGAGGGACAGGGGCTTCTTTCCGCCATCTTCTTCCGGACTCCGGAATCCGCCGTGAAGTTCTGCGGAACCATGGGCGAACGGTTCGGAATCGATGCGAGCGCTCAGACCTACAAGGCGGACTGTCCGCCCGCCGCGCTGATGAAACTTCCGCTTCTTGCCGACGAGACGGTGATCCGGCGCGTCTCCTTCTGCGCGATAGAATCCCTGAAACTCGTCTCCGGAAAGGCCTGAACGATATGAAGACCTGCATCGGACTCGACCTCGGGACGAGCGCAGTCAAGGGCGTTCTCTTCCGTGGAGGAAAGATTCTTGCGGAACAGTCGTTTCCGGTTGCGCTGATCCGCGAAGGCGGGCGCGTGGAATTCGAGCCGGAACCGTATTTCCGCGCCGCGCTCGCGCTGATCCGCGGACTGGCCGCGGAAAGTCCGGCGGATATTTCCGGAATCGCCATGTGCGCCGCCTCCGGGAACACGCTCGTCACGGATCCCGGCGGCACCCCGCGTTCCCGCATTGTCAGCTGGCTGGACGGCAGACGCATTCCCGCGCCGGATTCCAATGTCCATGAGATCGTGGGCTGGCCGTGGAACGGAGGTTTCCCGTTTGCGCATCTCGTTATGATGCAGAGAGATACGCCGGAAGTGATGCGCGCGCCGTGCCGCATCTGCATGAACAACGACTGGCTCCAGTTCCGCCTCTGCGGAGCGTGGATGCTCGATTATTCTTCCGCAACGCCCTTTTTCCTGCAGGACCAGAAACAGAAAAAATATCATGCACCGTATCTGCAAATGCTTGGAATCAAGCAAGATGCGCTTTCAGAACTGGTTCCTTCCGGAACTGTCGTGGGGCACCTCCGGAAGGACCTTGCCGGAGGCCGGCTGACGGAGAAGACCGCGGTCGTTTCCGGTTCCTTCGATCATCCGTCCGCCGCGCGGGCGGAGAAGATCATCCGCCTGGATGAAATGCTGCTTTCCTGCGGGACAAGCTGGGTTGCATTCCGCCCGGCGCAGATCAGGAACGTGCGTCCGGGCGTCCTGGCCGATCCCTACCGTTCTTCGAACGGCGGGCCGTGGGGCGAAATGATTTCGCTGGGCGGAATCGGTCTGGAAATAGAATCCTGGATCCGGAAGAACATCGGTTCCGGCGAAGACCGCTATTCCCGCATGACGGAAGACGCCCTTGCCGGCGGACCCTCGGCGGAGATGATGCGTTCGGTGGTGCGGCGCTTCCGGGCGATCTCGAAAGCGAACTTGAGGCAGCGGTCCACTT
>CAZHPP010000441.1:0-3696 GCA_964534535.1 uncultured Victivallales bacterium
GAATATAGCACATCTTTTGCTAATTTCAAGCTCTATTTAGGGATAAGTTCTTAATATCTGCGTGTAAAGAACCGGAAGAATGTCCGCGATCGAAAGCATGCTCCCGATGTGTCCGCTCTTTCCCTTGTGAACCATTTCAAGACAATGGATTCGTATCTTCTTTGCCAGTCCGCGGCATTCCTCGCATTGTGTCCTGTTCATGAAATCCTCCAATGAACGTTATTTATTTTCACTTGTCTATTAAATTATACCACACGTTGCCGAAAAAAACAAGAGGTGACGGGAGAAAAATATTGAAAAATTCTGTTTTCCGGTGTATCTTAATAAAATCATGAAGAAGAATATCATCAAACTGAACGATGTGAAGAATGCCAACATTCTTGCCATTCTGGAGCTGCTGATCCGGAACGACGGGCTTTCGCGCATCGAAATCGCAGAGAAGCTTGCATGCGACAACACCACGGTGACACGCGCGGTGCGCGAACTCGTTTCCCGCGGGATCATCGTTCCGCGCGGCAGGACGGAGCTTGCGCACGGGCGACCGCGCGTGGGGCTCACGGTCAATCCGGAAGGTCCTGTCCTGCTCGGAATCGCGCTGGAGCCGGAATGCATCACGGGCGTACTCGCCGACCTTCGGGGAAATGTCCGATGCAGGGAATGCACCCGGTTCGGGGAAACGCCCCCCAGAAAAGTATTCCTGGATGCAGCGGAGACACTTCTGCGGAGCCTGGTGAAAACGGCAGGAAGCCGTCTGACCGGCGTCGGTGCCGCCGTGTTCGGCTCCTATTCCGGGCCGGACTGCCGTCTGGAAAGCGCGGCGGCATTCCCCGCATTGAACGGGCTGGCCCTTCAGCCGTTTCTGGACAATGCGTCCGGGCGCCGGGTCCTGATTTCCGGAACGCTCGTTGCGGAAACACAGTTTCTGATGAAACGGAATCCGCTGCTGGCCTCGGGCTCGGCCCTGCTGATCTTTGCGGACGAGGGAATCGGGCTCGTGGCGGCAGAAAACGGGCGTCAGCTGTTTTCCCGCGGAAACCGTGCCGGAGAACTGGGACACAACATCTGCGTTCCGGACGGTCTTCCCTGCGCCTGCGGACGCCGCGGGTGTCTGGAGACCGTGGCCTCCATTCCGGCCGTGCTGGACCGGTGCCGCGAAAAGCTCGGACGTCAGAAGCTCCGGTTTGAAGATCTGCCGGCGCTGCTGAATTCCGGATCGCTTCCCGTCGTGGAGGCGGTCGAATCCGCCGCTCATTCTCTTGGAATCGCTGCGGCAAACCAGCTCAACAACTTTCCTGCGGACCGTCTGGTCATTGCAGGACGCATCCTCACTCTGGGGGAACGCTACAGTTCCATGCTTCAGGAAACGATGAAAACAACGGCATTCCCGTCGAACCGGAACGCTCTCCCCGCGATTCTGCTTGCGGAGCGGGAACCCTTCTGCCGTGCCTGCGGCGCGGCGCTTCTGGCGGAAGCCGCGGCGCTTCACGCTCTCGTCGAATAGTTTTCCGCTCCGGGAGCCGGAGTCCGCTCCAATGGGCTGCTCGCCCCTTGAACCCTCGGCAGGACTCAAAGAGCCCTGCACCCTGCGCAAAAAAAAATCAATTTTTGCGCTCATTTTTCTGTCAACATCTGCTGACAGGGGGGCAAACCTCCGTTTTTCAGACTGGCCCCCCGAATCCCTGAAAAAAACAGTCAGCCTGTATTTATTCCGCATTGATTCGTACCTCCTCCCCCCAGGGTTCCATGCCGCGGCATGAACCCTGATGAACTGCTCTCCTGCCGCACAATCTGCTGGACGGAGCAGGGCTGACCGGTTACACAGGGAAAAAACATTCATTTTTCTTAAATCACTGGAAAAATCTCAGGACAGGGTGTAGAATACAAATCATTGCATTAAGGAAAGGAACACCCTCATGAGAACCGGGATTTTTCTGCTGTTTCTGCTGCTGGCCCCGTCCGCAGTCTTTTCACAGATCGCCATCACGATCAAGCCGAGTCACGCCAACTATATGCTTTATGATGCCGTCTATCTCCGGCTCCGGCTCAAGAACTATTCGTCCCACCCGATCACCTTCGGCACCACGGCGAAGCTCCACGGCACGCTCGAATTCGACATTGTGCTTCCCGACGGCACGCTCGCAAAGCGCGCCCCCATGCGGATTCTGCGGGATGAAAACGGCGTCGCCAAGGCCGCCGCTCCGGAATCCTTCCTGGAAGGCATGATCCTCGGCCCGGGCGAATTCTCCCGCGAAATTACACTCAATCTGGCCGACTATTATGCTCTCCAGCCGATCGGAATCTATTCCATCAAGGCCGTGGTGCGTCATCCCCAGCTTGACAAGGCCTATGAATCGAACACGGAAACCTTCGCCGTGCGCAAGGGGATCGAAAAATGGCACTGCACCTTCGGAATTCCCGACTACGCCGGGAAAAATGTCGGGAACATCCGCACCCGCAACTACCGCCTGCTGGATTTTCACGACGGCGTGAACATGGTCTACTATCTGATGATCGACGACGCCCGGAAAGTCTATTTCGTCAAGCGGATCGCCTTCAATCTTGGCGGCGGACACCTTGAGCCGCAGTACGAGATCGACTCCATGGGGCGGCTGCATCTGCTGGTCGCCGTGACCAGCCGCGTGTTCGCCTACTATCTCTACAACTATGACGGGCGGCTGATCAACCGGGTGGTCTATATCCGCACCACATCCACCCCGATGATGGTCGCCAACCCCGCCGACTCCTCCGTGATCGTCAGCGGCGGAAGAGTCGCGCGCAAGGATACCGACTACAAGGAAATCCAGGACCTCCCGCTCATGGACGAGGTCAAGGCCGACGAGGAAGTGGAAAAAGCATTCGCCGCGCCCGCCGTCAAGGACGATTCGGATGCCGCGGACGGCAAGGTTTCCGCCCCCGCGCAGACCCGTGGTTCCGCCGTTTCCGCCCCCGGAGCCGCAAGATGACACTGCCTTCCGGACGGCCGCCAACCCTGCAGTGGACCGATTCCCGGGGACAGACCTTCCTTTCCCCCGGCGCCGATCCCGCCGTGCCCGGTTTCCTTGACATCCTCGACCAGACCCTCCTTCCGGAACGGTGCCTGCGGCTCCGTCTGAGTTCGAAGGAGGAAATCTTCGAGGCGATCAGAAGTCTCCGCGTGCGCGGAGCCCCCGCGATCGGCTGTGCCGCCGCGCTCGGACTCGCCGCCTGCGCCCAGCGCTTTCCGCCGGGCGCCGATTTCCGCGGACTGCTTCATAAAACTGCGGACTTCCTCAGGGAGGCCCGTCCCACCGCGGTCAATCTTGCGTGGGCGCTTTCCCGCTGCCTTGCCAGGGTCGATTCCGAATCCGGTTCCCGCGAAATGCTCCGGAAGATCCTGCTCGACGAGGCGCTCGGAATCCTGGCCGAGGACGCCCGGCTCTGCGATGCCATCGGCCGCGCCGGACTTTCCCTGATCCATGACGGCATGGGTGTACTCACGCACTGCAATGCCGGAGCGCTTGCCACCGGCGGATGCGGCACCGCGCTCGCCCCCGTCTACGCCGCGCTTGCTGAGGGACGCAGGTTCAAGGTCTATTCGGATGAAACGCGGCCTTTGCTTCAGGGGGCGCGCCTGACCGCATGGGTACTCAAGGTCTCCGGCGCGGACGTCCCGACAATCTGCGACTCCATTGCCGCCTCCGCCATGAAGAACGGACT
>CAZHPP010000442.1:0-2275 GCA_964534535.1 uncultured Victivallales bacterium
GCTCAGTTCCGGATCGGGAAGCGGGAGATGCTCAAGCGTCATATTGACTCTTCCTATGCCCTGCATAAACTGCTGTGGGAATGTTTCCCCGGAAGACCTGAATCGGAACGGAGTTTCCTTTTCAGGGCGGATGAAGAGATCGGCGGCTTGAAAGTCCTCATGCTTTCCGCCGAAAAGCCAGAAAAATGTTCCTGGGCCGAATGGCCGGACGAAATCAAGAAGCTCTCGCCTGATTTCCATCAGAAGGATCTTTTCTGGTTCCGGCTTCGCGCAAATCCTTCGCGCCGCATCAAAGAAAGCGGAAAACTCCAGGCTCTGACTTCCCCGGAAGACCTGAATGCATGGATTGAGCGGAAAGGAAAGGACAACGGCTTCATGCTTCGTTCCGAACCGGAGTTTTCGGCATGTCATCTGGAACAGTTTTCCAGAAGGAAAGATGATGCGGAAATCTCGCTCAATGTCGTCGATATCGGCGGCGTGCTCTGTGTTGCAGAACCGGAAGCATTCGCAAAGGCCTTCTGTTCCGGAATCGGACGCGGCAAGGCGTTCGGATGCGGAATGCTCCTGCTCAAACGAATTCAAATGTAATAAACAAACGACCTTAAAACCTCATATAGAAAAGGAAACGCAAATGAATCTCATCGAACTCCACATGCTCCAGTCCTTCCCCGTCAATTGCCTGAACCGCGATCAGTTCGGTTCCCCCAAAAGCACCACATTCGGCGGCGTCCCGCGTGCCAGAGTCAGTTCCCAGTGCTGGAAACGCGCGATCCGTCTCGCCGCCAGAGAGGAAAACGAAATGTTTTCCGGAACGCGCAGCAAATTCTTCGTCAACAGTTTGAAATCCGTGCTTCTTGAACAGGGAAAATCAGAGGATGAAGCCGACAAGATTTCTCAGGAAATAGCGGCTGCTGCAAAAATCAAGATCGAAAAGGATGGCAAGGTCAAAAACCTTTTCTATTTTTCCGCCGCCGAACTGAAATCCGCCGTCCAGGCATACCTGAATGCCGATAAGGAAAACGCTTCGAAGGCCGCGGTGAAGGAACTCGAAAAAGTCGTCCGCGACGGCGTGGATATTGCCTTCTTCGGCAGGATGGTGGCCAAGTCAAACCTTACTCTGGAAGGCGCAGCCATGTTCAGCCACGCGATTTCCGTCAACCGCGTCGACAATGATCTTGATTTCTTCGCCACGGTGGACGATCTGAAGAATCAGGACAGCGATCCTGAGACGAAAAGCACCGGTTCGGCCTACATCGATGATCTGGAATTCAACACGGCCTGCTACTACCGCTATATTGCCCTGAACCTTGATCTTCTGGCCGATTCCTCTCATCTTGGCATTCTGTCTCAGGAAGAACGGAAAAATGCCGTCAGGACTTTTCTGCGCGCATGCGTGATGGCCGTTCCTGCGGCGCGCCGCAATTCCATGCTTGCAAATACGCTTCCCGGATTCATTCTGGGAGTTTCCAGAAAAGGCGCTCCGCTTTCTCTCGCCAATGCATTCGAAAAGCCGGTCGGAGGCATCTCCCTGCTGGAAAAGTCGCAGAAAAACCTTTGCGAACACTGGGAAAGCCTGAAGAAGCTCTACAGCATTCCGGTCGATTATGAGGCAAATCTGCCGGAAAAGACTCTTGACGCTCTGATCGGGGAGCTGGTTGATCATGTCAAATGAACAATCCTTTCTTACGCTGTTTTTCGACGCCCCGATGCTTTCCTTCGGGGTGGAGAGCAAACTCGACCGACGGGATACACTCGGGTTCCCCTCCCGGAGCGCTGTTACCGGACTGATTGCTGCCGCCATGGGAATTGATCGCGCCGACAGGAAAGGCCTGGAACCGCTGTCTGAGCTGAAAATCTCTCCAGTTGCGTTCACTGCCTTCCCAGCAAAAATGGATTTTGATTTTCATACTGTGGGGGGAAATTATACTGATGATTTGAAAGATTTTATTCCCATAGACGCGAAAGGGAAAAAAACTGATATTGTAACAACGACCCGGTATTACCTGACCGACGGCAAATTCGCCGCCATCGTTTCAGGTGCGGCAGATTTGATCGAAAAAATCGGGAAGTCCATGCAGAATCCGGTGTGGGGCGGCTGGATCGGAAGAAAATGCTGTATCCCTGCCGTTCCGATCTTCCAGGGAATCTTTGATACCGAGGAGAAGGTAATGCAAAAATTAAATCGGCTGGTCCCGAATTCCGGGCTCCGCATCTGGGATGAATGTCCGCCGGGAACTCCGGAATCGCAGACATATCCGGATATGCCTGTCGATTT
>CAZHPP010000442.1:2285-3696 GCA_964534535.1 uncultured Victivallales bacterium
GGCAGTCACGGAACGCTGAATGGATCACGGTGAACTGATTTTCCCAAAAGTCCCGGTGGAGGCGCTGGCCCCCGCCTCCGACCGATGGAC
This sequence comes from uncultured Victivallales bacterium, assembly GCA_964534535.1. Taxonomy (GTDB): domain Bacteria; phylum Verrucomicrobiota; class Lentisphaeria; order Victivallales; family UBA1829; genus CAZHPP01. The sequence goes on from CAZHPP010000442.1 coordinate 2,376, forward strand.
TCCGCTGTTCCTTGAACATGGACGTTTGGAGGTGGACGACTCCAGTGTCAAGTTCATCGGTGCGGACGGGAACGTCATGCACCTGCCTGTGGCAACGATCAGCACACTGCTTCTCGGCCCGGGGACAACGGTGACGCATGCGGCAGTATCCGCATGCGCCGCGGCCAATACTCCGATCTGCTGGGTCGGGAGCAATGTCTTGCGCTTCTATGCCTGCGGAATCTCACCGACACATGCCAACGAAAATGCAAAACTTCATGCGAGACTTCACGCGCATCCGCAGAGTTGCGCGGATGTTGCAAGACGCATGTTCTCTCTGCGTTTCCCTGACATGGATGTTTCTGACAGAACCATTGCGCAACTCCGCGGGCTGGAAGGCGAACGTGTCCGCAGACTTTATCAGGTCTTCGGGGAAAAATACGGTGTTTCATGGAAAGGCCGGAGTTACGATGCAAACAACTGGAATCTCGCCGATGAGATCAACCGCGCCGTTTCCGCCGCCAACGCGGCTTTCTATGGAATGTGCGCCGCCATCATCTGTTCCATGGGATTCCTTCCGCAGCTGGGATTCATCCATGTTACCGGAAGTTTGCCGTTCGTTTATGATATTGCCGACATCTATAAACCGGTGTCGACTCTTCCGGCTGCCTTCATTGCCGTCCGCCAGGATCCGCAGCATGCGGAGGACAATGTCCTGCTGCTTCTCAAGGAAAAAATTGAGGAAAACGATCTGATGGAGAAAATCCCAAAACAGATTCTGGACCTGATGCAATGACTGTCATCGTCGCTGAAAACACGCCGGATAAAGTCAGGGGGCTTCTGAAACGGTGGTTCATCGAACCGAAGCCGAATGTCTTCGTCGGCAGCGTAAACAGCAGGACAAGGGACAAGGTGCTGCAGTACATTCTGAAATATTCGCCGGAAGATATGGCGCTCCTTGTGATATGTGATGACAGGAATTCTCAGGGATTCCGTGTCTTCCATTTCAGGGATCCTCAAAGACGGGAACATCTTGTCAGCGGACATTATCTGCTTGCAATTCCTCCGGAAATAATAGATATCAGCACTGCAGAACCTGCTCCGGGACCTTCGGAAGCGGATCAAAAGGCAGTCGAAGACATTCTCTCCCAGGCAAGGGTTTCTTATGACCTGAAAAATTGAACCGATGCTCTTTGACAAATGAAAGACCACAAGGTATAGTATATAGAAATGATTGAAGCCACAACTGGCTGCAGTTTTCCCCACGCCTGTGGGGATGATCCGGGGTTGAAACGACCTGATGGCCGAACTTTCACGTTTTCCCCACGCCTGTGGGGATGAT
>CAZHPP010000443.1:0-3694 GCA_964534535.1 uncultured Victivallales bacterium
TGGGCTGCTCGCCCCTTGAACCCTCGGCAGGACTCAGAGAGCCCTGCACCCTGCGTAAGAATTAATTTATGGACAGCGGCATCTTGTCATGCCGGCAGTGAAAGAATCTTGTGATATCTGCTGATTTTGCTTGACTTTTTATTTCTTCAACGTTATATTTAATGCAAAAATATATCATCAGAGAAAGGAGTTCCCATGGAAAAACTCAACATTCTCGTAACGGGCGGAACGCGCGGAATCGGCTGCGGAATCGTTCAGGCGCTGGCAGAGGCCGGACACAACATCGGATTCTGCGGGCGCGCCGCGGACTGTTCCGAACGTGCCGCGGAACTTTCCGCGAAATACGGAATCAAGGCCGGATATTTCCGCTGCGACGTCTCCCTGCCGGAAGACCGGACCGCGCTCCTCGACGCCTTTGAGTCGAAGATCGGCGGACTCGACGCACTGGTGAACAACGCGGGCGTCGCTCCGGAAGTCCGCCGCGATATTCTGGAAATGACCGAGGAGAGCTTCCACCGCGTGATGAACATCAACCTCACCGGTCCGTTCTTCCTCACGCAGGCGGCGGCGAAGCGCATGATCGCCAACAAAGACGGAAAGTTCCACTGCATCGTGAACACGGGGTCGATCTCCGCCGACTACGCGAGCATCGGCCGCGGCGAATACTGCATGTCCAAGGCCGGAGTCGCCATGGCCACGAAACTCTGGGCCGTGCGTCTGGCGGACGAGGGAATCTGCGTGTATGAAGTGCGGCCGGGCATCGTCAGAAGCGACATGACGGCCGTCGTTTCGGCGAAATACGATAAGATGATCGCGGAAGGCCTGACTCTCCAGCGGCGCTGGGGAATGCCGGAGGACGTGGCGAAAACCGTCGCCATGCTCGTTTCCGGCGCAATCGCCTATTCCACCGGCCAGGTGATCAACGTGGACGGCGGCCTCACGGTCGAGCGTCTCTGAACTCCGGGGAGGAACTCCGATGACGGAAACAGGAGTCAGTGCACTGGTGATCGGCAGCGGCGCTGCGGGACTCGCTTCCGCCGTGGCGCTCCATTCGCGCGGAATTGATCCGCTCGTCTGCACCGAAGGCCTCAGAATGGGCACGAGCATCAACACCGGCAGCGACAAGCAGACCTACTACAAGCTGGGAATGTGCGGAAAGACCGCCGATTCCCCGTATGAAATGGCGCAGGACCTCTGCGCCGGAGGCTCCATGCACGGGGACATCGCGCTGACCGAGGCTTCGCTTTCTCCCGTTGCGTTCGCGAACCTGGTTCTGCTGGGCGTGCCGTTCCCGCACGATTCCTGCGGGGCGTTCCCCGGCTACAGGACGGATCACGATCCGAAAAGCCGCGCCGCGAGCTGCGGCCCCTATACTTCCCGCGACATGTGCCGCGCGCTCATTGCGGAGCTTCAGCGCCGTAAAATCAGAGTCCGCGAAAAAATGTACGCCGTGGAACTTCTGGTGAAGGACGGCGTCTGCGGCGGCGCCGTGTTCCTGCGCGAAGACGGCGAATTCGAAATCGTCCGGGCCGCGTACACGGTATTTGCCGCGGGCGGTCCCGGCGGACTTTATGAAAAGAGTGTGTATCCGGCAGTGCATACGGGCGCGGTCGGGCTGGCGCTTGCGGCGGGCGCAAAGGCGCGCAATCTGGCGGAATCGCAGTTTGGTCTGACCTCGCTCAAGTTCCGCTGGAATGTTTCCGGAAGCTACATGCAGGTCCTTCCCCGGTTCGTCTCCGTCGATTCCAATGGAAATGAATCCGAATTTCTGCGCGGCGTGTTCGGATCCGATGAAAAAATGCGGGAGATGATTTTCCTGAAGGGATATCAGTGGCCGTTCGCGGCCGGACACGTTCCCGGCTCTTCGCAGGTCGATCTGGAAGTGAACAGGGAAACCGGGGAACGCGGACGGCGCGTGTTCCTGGATTACCGCCGCAATCCCTCGGGAAACATTCCCGCAATCGCCGCGGAATATCTGGGAGCGCGGAATGCGCTCGGAGGCACTCCGGCCGAACGTCTGCGCAGGCTCAACGAACCGGCTTACGACCTTTACCGGAAGCACGGGATCGACCTCGAAACGGAGATGCTGGAAGTCGGAGTCTGCGCCCAGCACTGCAACGGCGGACTGGCCGGAGACGTTTTCTGGGAATCGGAAAATATCCGCGGACTGTTCCCCGTCGGCGAAGTGAACGGTTCGCACGGCGTGACGCGTCCGGGCGGCAGTGCCCTGAATGCGGGGCAGTGCGGCGCATTGCGCGCGGCGGAAGAGATCGCACGGAGAATCGGCCGCGGCGAAACCGCGATTCCGGAAATCTCCGCGGTGACGGTCGATCCGGGCGGCGGAACGGAACGCTATGACTGGCGCGCCGAACGCCGGAAATTCCAGTCCCGCATGAGCGCGGACGGCGCATTTCTGCGGGAACGTCAGCACCTTGAAGAAGCGCTTTCCGGGGCGATGGAACAATGGAGCGTTCACCGTGAAAACGGGATTTTCTCGTTCGATTCTGAACAGTCGAAGCTGGAATATCTGAGGAACCGTCAGCTGCTGTGTGCCCAGTGCTGTTATCTTTCGGCGATTCTTGCACAGCTGGAAGCCGGATCGCGGGGCGGGGCGCTGGTCGTTTCTCAGGAGGGTGTTCCCGTTCCGGAAGATGTTTCGTTCCGCTCGAAAACTCTGGAAACGCGGCTGGCGGAGGGAAAAATCGTCAATGAATGGCATGACTGCCGGAAGATTCCGGACGACATGGAACTGTTTGAAAACGTCTGGCGCGAATATCGTGAAAGGTATGGAAAATGAATGAAATCTGCGATTTCGGGATCCTGCGCGAGCTCAGAAAGACGTCGAACCTGAGCATTGCCGAACTTTCGGAAAAGAGCGGCGTTTCGGCCAGCGTGATTTCCAAGCTCGAACGCAATCTCTGCACCGCCGAAATGGAAACGCTTTACCGGATCGCCAAGGTGTTCGGACTCACGCTCACGGACATCGTGTCGCTCGCGGAAAACAGGATTTCGCACACGGTCGGAGAAGAACATTACACTTCGGGCGGAATCCGGTTCAGCCGCGTGAGCTACGGCAATCTCCGCTGCATGCACGCGTTCGCGAAAAAAGGCGACTCGCTCTCCACGCCGGAAATCCACCGCGACGACTACGAGCTCTGCTGGGTGTTTTCCGGACGGATCCGTCTGGTTCTGCCCGACGAACGGCACGACCTGAAACCCGGCTCCGCGATCCAGTTCGATGCGCTGATGCACCATACCTACGAAGCGCTGGAAAATTCCGAATTCATCATCGTCCATATCCGCAAGCAGAAGAGGTTCTGATGGAAAACTGGAAAAAAATCGCATCGTTCCGCTCGCTGGACGAACTGAAGCAATACCTCGAAACGGAAAAAATCCCGATCGCCTTCAGCGAAGGCCATTCCGCCCTGTCGAAAAGTTTTGAATGCTTTGGCAAGACGATCGGAAACCGCTGGTGCATTCTGCCGATGGAGGGGTGGGACTGCACCCCGGGCGGAGCGCCCTCCGAGCTCACGCGCAGACGCTGGCTCCGGTTTGCCGCAAGCGGCGCAAAACTTATTTTCGGAACCGAGGCCGGCGCCGTCATCCACTCCGGAAGAAGCAATCCGCGTCAGCTTTACGTCTGCCGCGAAAATGAAGCCGCCCTCAAAAGCATTCTCGCCGAAATGCGTGCCCT
>CAZHPP010000444.1:0-3682 GCA_964534535.1 uncultured Victivallales bacterium
TCGCACAGAATGCCGTCGACCCCGCCCCCCCGGATCAGTTCCGGAATCCGCTTGAGAAACGTCTTCGGGTCCGGGATCATGAATTCCTCCTGAAAGACAAGCCCGTTTTCAGCCAGTCCCTGCCGGAACATGGGAAATACGGGGGTCATCGGGGCAAAATAGACGATTCTGCGGCATCCGCGCGAAGCAAGATAGTCGGCACGCTTCCGGGAAAGCCACTGATTGTCATTGCCCACGCAATTCGTGGGGAATTCTTTCGGAACGCCGCTGAAATTTGAGGAGGCCATAACCAGCGGAATCTGCTTTTCATGGAGAATTCCAGAAAGGGCGGGGAGCGACTTTTCCGTCGGTTCCACCCAGAGCACGCCTTTCAGCCCGAATTCCCGGACTTTCTCCGGAATCTGCCCGATGGTCCGGAACGAAAGGTTCCGGACCAGATGGCTGCCTGCGGCAAAGGTCTGCAGGGCTCCGGCGGCAATATCCGGACCGTCGATGTAGCTGTACTGGCTGCCGTTGCCGTTGATCAGACCGAAGTTCAGCAGCGGAATCGAGGAAAACCGTTCCAGAAACATGCCCTGCCGTTCTTTCCGGACAAGATATTTTTCCTTGACCAGATCGTCGAGGCACTTCCGGATCAGATACCGGTTGATCCCGAGTTCCCCGGCAATCGTCCGCTCGGAAGGAACTCTCCCCGCAGAAGAATGCGCCCGGATATAGTCCACGAGCGTTTTGCGGAGTTCAGTCTTTATGGTTCCATGCGGTTCCGGCATTGTTTTTCCTTATTTTTTCCTGGTTCAAAAATAATTATACCACAAGAATCATGATTTGTCAAGACCCTGTTCCTGAAAAATACATAATTTCTTTTTACCTTGGTGGAACGCAATTCATGCGAATCACGGTCTGCACCGTGCTGAAGGGGCTGCTCGCCCCTTGAACCCTCGGCAGGACTCAAAGAGCCCTGCACCCTGCGCAACTGCATTCGGTAATTTTTTTCAGGCGTTTTTTTTCTCCGGACTTGAGAAATTCCCTTTTGCGGTGTAAATTACTGAAACTTCAACTTACCCGGAGCTTCCATGACAATTCTTCCGCCGCGACGGCTGCTTCTGCTCGCATCTCTCCTGATTCTTCCCCTGTTTTTCTGCGGCTGCAGTGAAAATTCCCCCCGTTCCACCACGCTTTCCCAGGTCCGCGTGATTTCCGGAAACGCCCAGAGCACCCTTCCGGGAACGGAATACCCCGACCGCGTGATTCTGGAACTTCTCGGTCCGGCAAACAATTCCATCTTCAGCGGCAGATCGTCTCCGCCTCCGGCCGTGGGAATCAAGCTGAAACTCGTCCCCGCCCCGGGAAGCACGCTCACCGCGATTCCGGACACCGTGGAAAGCGACGAGGGCGGCTGCGCCGTCTTCCATGTGAAGGCAGGCCGCCGCACTGGCGACAACTATCTTGACGTCGTTCCGGAAGGCGCCGACGGTCCGGCGCTCCGGCTCCGGTTCCTGGTCGGCGCAAGATTCACCGGCGGAGACCAGGAGGGCAGAACCGATTCCGTCCTGGAGAAACCCCTTTCCATCAAGCTGGTCAAGCCCGACGGCACACCGGCGGAAAACGTTCCGGTCTACTTCACCCCCGTCGCCAGTCCCGATCCGGACAGCCCGGCAAAGGTCACGCACCCCATGGCGAACACGAACAGCGAAGGCGTGGCGGAAACGACCGTCAAGCTCGGTTCGGCCACCGGCGAATACCGAGTGGGCGTGGAGGCGGCGGACCCGGGATCGGGATATTTCATCCGCTTCAAGCCGCTGCGGCTCCTGGGGCTGAGCGTCGTTTCCGTGACGATCGCCGTGATCGGCGGACTCGCCTTCTTCATCTACGGCATGAAGATGATGGGCGACGGCCTGCTCAAGATCGCCGGCGAAAACATGAAAAAGGTCCTCCAGTTCTTCTCCCGCAACCGCGTAGTGGCGGTTTCCGCGGGAACCGCCGTGACCGCCATCATCCAGTCTTCGGCCGCCACGACCATCATGGTGATCGGCTTCCTGAACGCCGGCCTGCTGACCCTGAAGCAGGGCATCGGGATCATCTTCGGCGCCAATATCGGAACCACCGTGACCGCCCAGCTGATCGCATTCAACCTTTCGACCGTGGCGCTGCCCTGCGTGGCGCTGGGATTCGCCGTCATGGCGCTCGCCAAACGGCGCGTCTGGCGCGGCTGGGGCGAAACGGTCCTCGGTTTCGGACTCCTCTTCTTCGGCATGACCATGATGAGCGATGAACTCAAACTGCTCGGAACCTTCCCGACCTTCGTGAACTTCTTCAGCATGTTCGACTGCCGGCCCGGCGCGAACGGGCTCATGCCCTTCGGGGCCACGCTCGGCGCCATCTTCATCGGAATCGCCGTCACGATCGCCATCCAGTCCAGCTCCGCGGCCACCGGCGTGGTGCTCGCGCTCGCCGCGGGCGGACTCGTCAACTTCTACACCGCGATTCCGCTGCTCCTCGGCTCCAACATCGGGACCACCGTGACCGCCATCATCGCCGCCATCACCGCCAACCGGGTGGCCAAGCAGGCCGCGCTCGCGCACTTCCTCTTCAACGTGTTCGGCGTGCTAGTCATGGTCGGGCTCTTCTATGTGCCCTACAAGGGCGTGCCGTGCTTCCTCTATTTCATCAACTGGATCACGCCCGGCAACGTGTTTGCCTCCATTCCGCAGGACATCGAGCGTCACATCGCCATGGCCCACACCTTCTTCAACGTCTTCACCGTGGCCATGCTCATGCCGTTCCTCGGACCCTTCACGAGGCTCTGCGAGATCCTGCTGCCCGTGCGCGACGCCGAAGGCGCCAAGACCACCATGCTCGAACCCCACCTGCTGGCACAGCCTTCCGTGGCACTCGAACAGGTCGTGGGAGCACTCCGCAACATGGTGTCCGAGTCCTGGTCCATGGTCGATCTCGCCGTGAACCGGCACTTCGTGACCGCCAACGTGGATCCCGAAGCCTTCCATGAACTCGACGAAAAGGAAAAGCACATCGACGACACCCAAGCCGAGATCACGAACTATCTGGTGGAAATCACCCGGCGCGAACTTACGCATCACCAGTCCGCCATCATTCCGCTGCTCATGCACTGCACCAACGATGCCGAGAAGATCGCCGACCACACCGAAAACATCCTCAAGCTCACCAAGCGTCTCGCCAAGACCGGGATCAAGCTTTCGGACGTCGCCAGGAACGACCTGAACACTCTCTGGGCCCTCGTCAACGACCAGGCCATGAACGTGATCCAGGCGCTCTCCTCCTCCTCCGACAACAAGAGCGTCCAGTCCGCCCTCGACAGCGAAAAGCGCATCAACAAGCTCGCCAAGAAATACGAGAAGAACTACACGCGCAAGAAGGACGAGCTGACCGTCCGCACCGAAGTCTACGAGGCCGAAAACGAGGTCCCCGTCGACGAGGACGACCGTCTGGCCAACATCACGCTGGAGAACGAGCGAGAGATCAACGATCTCACCCGCCAGTTCGAACAGCAGCACGTGGACCGCCGCAACACGGGGCTCTGCTCCGTGGAGACGAGCGTGATCTTCGTGGAAATGCTCTGGGAGCTGGAGAAGCTGGGCGACCATCTTGCGAACATCGCGATCCGCACGCCCGAAATCCAGAAGCACTACTTCCAGATCTGAGC
>CAZHPP010000445.1:0-3676 GCA_964534535.1 uncultured Victivallales bacterium
AAGGACACGCGAATACCTTGATGTTCGAGGCCCTCATCTGGGCCGCTTCCTCGTCCGTATAGCCTCTCACAGCCGGCCCGCCAACATACTCCGAAATCTGGTGCGTGAAATAGACGCCGCGGTTGCCGTTGGCGGCTGTCCAGTTCGCCGTCGACCCCGTCTTCGGGAAATAGCTTGTTTCACTGGCGTACAGCATACACCCCTGGCCGATCTGCTTGAGGTTGCTGACGCACGAAAGTGTCCGCGCCGTCTCGCGCGCCTTGTTCAACGCCGGCAGCAGCATCGCCGCCAGAATTGCTATGATGGCGATTACCACCAGCAGCTCTATGAGGGTGAACACTCTAACATTGGGATGTACATTGTTTCTCGTCATAGCCGCGTCTCCTTAAATTGGTTTGCTTTTGCATCAAGCCCCAGAAAAGTCAATTTTCTGAGCGTTATATCCCCGTTTGCTATATAATATACTATATACAACTTCAAAATTCAAGAGCCTCTGTCATTTTTTTTTCATTTTTCGGAAAAAAGTATGGTGGCGAGAGCATGCTGCCATCGGCTGTCCGCTCCCGGCAACGGATCGGGAAGCCGTTGAGCTGGACAGAGAGTGGCTTCCCGAATATCCAGTGTTTCCTTGTTGAATCGTCTTGTTAAATTCGGTCCATTTTCCCAGACGATATGCATCTGCTGTTCCTCGTGATATCTTGCGAAACCGATTGTCACCTTCTCAAATTGTCCAGTTTTTCGGGATAGCGCATTATGGATTCCATTCCTGTACATGGGAGAATGAATTGTTGCTTGACAATGGCACAAGATACGATATGTTATTCAAAAAGGAGATAAGAATATATGATCAGGAATATGACTGCATGACGGTGAAAGTTGTCAAATGACAGATAAATTCTTGAAAGAAAAGAGCAGGGAGTTTCTTGAATGTCATGGACTGATGTCTTCCCCTTGCCGCAGATGCAGGAATTTTTGCATAACACGTCGAGCAAAACTCAAATGCATCGTCTTTTCGAGAGATGATTTTCAGAAACATTTCCGGCCAGACGGCGATTTCTGCCCGTCTTTTGAGGAAGGCGAAATGCAGGTCGTCGACAAATGATCCTTCAATGTTGACGGGCTTTGCCTTTTGGGGGCAGGGGATTGCAGTCTGAACCTTTCCGGCATTTGTCCCCCATCCTGGATAATGACCTATGCCGGCATCCGATTCTGCAGACAATGACGGCGGTATTCCCTCGGAGAAATCCCGAATTTCGAGTGGAACGACTTTGTAAAATAGTTTGAATCGGAAAAGCCGCACAGCAATGCAATTTCATCGATCCTCAGACAGGTGTTCCTCAAAAGTCCGGCGGAACGGTTCAGCCGGACTCCAAGCAGGAACCCGGTGGGACTGTTCGGAACTGTCTGGTGAAATTTTTCGGGGACGTGCACGCAGTCCGCTCCAGCTGTTCCAGCGTGAAATCCGTTTCGGAATGCTTCTCCAGAAGACTGATGATCGCGCTGATATTCGGAAATATCGTCCGGTTCCCGGCGTTCTGCTCTTCGCAGGACCTTGAAACGAATGCAATGAGTTCCATCAGGCAGCCCGGCGAATTCAGTTCGCGGTATGGTTCTTCGCTCCACAGCAGGCCGGAAAGACGGTCCAGCATGGCACGGAGAGTCTGCAGATGCACGGGGCAAGATGCAGGCGGTTTCGGAACGTCTTCGGCGCACGGGTCTTCGGTTCGACAAACATGTTGTAGCCTTGTCTGCGCCGGAACATGCTCCACGGCAGAGGCAGCGTGCAAATGTCTGCTATTCCATTCAATCAGGAAAAGGTCGTCCCTGAACGGGATAATCTGTGCCGTCGATGTTCTGAACCGCCCCTCCTGTCGAACGATATTCAATGATTTTTCCTCTGTTCAGCGGAAATACGCTTTCTTTGCCGATTCCGCCAGAGCCTTGTCGATTCCTGGGGCGAACGGCAGCAGCGAACCGTAATAATACTGTGAATCCAGCGCCTCATATCCGCCTTCCGGAAGCATGAACTCCGCGGGAATGTATGCTGCAAGATATTCACAGTATCCGAGCAGGAACATGGTTTCGCCCGGACGCCGCACCGCCTTCATCATGTTTTCCGCGGCCTCGGCCGTGATCTCGCCAGAAAAAGTCAGGAACCCGACGTCATTCGAAAGACGCGCAAACCCCGTTTCGACGGGAAGCTCCGTCCTGTACGAGTGCTCCGCGAGCTGTTTTTCATAGAAGTCCGCGGTTTTCCGGTAGCATCCATACGCCTTGTTTTCCTCCGCGGTCTTTTCGAATGATTCAACGGTCGGCACACGGGCTTCGTCCAGTTTCAGATTGTGCTTTATGATCCGGTATCCGAGTTTCAGTCGGATTTCATGCATTTTTCCGGAAGCAAGGGAACTCTTCAGACACGATGCAATCGTTTCCCCTGCATTTTCAAGCCATTCCGGCGAGGCGGTGGTGAATGAGGAACTGTCGGGAGTCATGATCCTGGGTTTTGCGCTTCCGCACGCGCCCTGGAGAAACGCAAGGAAACCTTCGCCGAAATGTTTTGCCGCGAATCCGGGGTAGTCCGCACTGACAAGCTGTCCGCCGCGCGAGGTCGGATGACAGTCCATGGAGTAGAAGACTCCGCCGGGACGGCCTTCGCGCCGGATCTCGAGTACAGGGATATCGTCGATCGTGAAGCCTTCCGGATTCGGGCGCATTTCGATTCCGTTTGCTGTTTTCAGACGGCGGTTGATTCCGAATTTCAGCGAAGTCATGCCGAAGAAAATTTTTGCGGGGGCCAGATCGTCCAGTGCCTTCCCGACGGCTTCCACCGTTTTCGAGACGAACAACTCCACATAGTCCGGATCGAGTTTCCAGGTTCCGACGGCAAACTGCGGAACATAGAGAATCGGGGCGCAGTGTGTGTGGATCACGTTCAGGATCACCTGATCGCGTCCGAGTCCGAAGCGGTCCAGAACGGTTTGGTGAATCCGTTCCGAAACGGCTTTCGGGATTTCGAGCGTGTCGGCGGAAACGATCACGAGACGCTTTCCGGTTTCGTCCCGGAATGCTCCGGCGCGCACATACAGCCGGTCGGAGATGCCTTCCGAGCGTTTATCGCGCGCGGCATAGCCTCCGAGGAATTCGGGTTTCTCCGGGGTAATATCCAGTTTTGCAAGTCCCGCAGCCTGTGTGAATTTCATGTAAAAATCCTCCGATTGAAAATTATTTGTAATTGAAATCAAGTTTCGGTTCCTGAACCCTGTCCGGAACTTCGGAAAGGATCTTTTCGAGATGCGCCTTGCCTTCGCGGAGTTCGGCAAGAATCGCTTCCGGAGCCGAAGAATACATTTCCTCGAAGGAGAAGAATACATCCGTGCGGCCGTGGAGTTTGAGCGCGAAGAGAATTTCGCTCCAGTTCACGGCGCCCTTCGCAAGCGGCACGCGTTCCGTATTGAATGTTCCGTTTTCGCAGACGACCTTCAGCGCCTTGGTGTGGATGTAGGCGAGGAAATCGCCCAGCAGTTCGACTGCTCCGCGGGGACGCACAAACCCTTCGAGATACGTGTTCGTTGGGTCGTAGATCACGCCGAAGCGCTTCGGGGAAAGTCCCCGGAGCAGGTCGTGCGCAGCCCACGGCGAGGCGAAGACGGCGCCGGAATGCGTTTCAAAGACGAAG
>CAZHPP010000446.1:0-3661 GCA_964534535.1 uncultured Victivallales bacterium
AAGACGTGGAATGGGCCTGGCGCATCAAGAACAAATACGGCCTCCGGATCGTCTATGTGTCCGGCGCCGCGGTGGAGCATTCGCACAATTACACCATGAAGCAGCTGTGGAAGCGGTTCTATAACGAAGGCCTTGCGGAATATCACATCTACGGGGAAAATTCCCCCTTCATGAAGATGCTCTTCCAGTTCTTCTGCGAGTCCCTGCGCGACATCCGTTTTGAGCTGGCGAACATGTATTTCCTGGAGATTGTTCCCGGCCTGGTATACCGGTTCATCCAGAAGTTTGCCTGCCACAGGGGGATCAATGCGGCCCGGGCGGCCGAAATGGAAAACAGCGGACAATGAAACTCCTTTTCATCGGCGAACACGCCGGTTTTTCAGGAGGGATCGAGCGGCACATGTTCCGCTCGGCCGCGCTGCTCCGGGAACAGGGAATCCGGGTCTCACTGCTTTACCGCGAACCCGACCGCGGACGCGACGAATTCCTTGCCGGATTCGATTCCTCCGCGACGTGGAATGAAATTCCGCCCGCCGGAAGTTTCGACTGCGCCGTGATCCACAAACTGCGCGACCCTGCCATGGCCCGCCATATCATCGATTCCTTCCGCACCGTCTCCTTTCTCCACGACCACGAATACTGGTGTCCGCGCCGGAGCCTGTATTACCCGGGACTCAGGAGAAACTGCATGATGCGCCACACGCGTCTGTTCTGCGGGCTCTGCGGAATGCTCCGCAGCGGTTCGGGAGGTGCGGCGGCCGCGGCGCGCGATTCGTTCTTCACCGTTCCGGAACTCTGGAAGGAAATCCGCCGGTCCAGCGCGCTGGCCGTGCTTTCCGGATTCATGCGTTCCCGCGCGTGCCTCATGGGCGCTGACGAGTCCAGAATCCGGCTTGTTCCTCCGGAAATCCAGCTGCCGGAACGCACCTCGTCCGCCGTAGGCGACTGCCCTTCCGCGCGGATCCTCTGCGCCGGACAGCTGATCCGCGGCAAGGGAGTCGACCAGCTGCTTGCGGCCCTGCCGTATGTTTCCGGAGAATTCGTGCTTGACATCCTCGGTTCCGGCAAGGACGAAAAACTCCTGCGCCGGATGGCCGCCCCGTTCGGCGCAAAAGTGCAGTTCACTCCATGGACGAACACGCCGGAACAGTTCTTTTCCCGGGCGTCCGCCGCGGTGCTGCCGTGGCGCTGGCAGGAGCCGTTCGGTCTGGTCGGCCCGGAAGCGCTCTCCTACGGCGTCCCGCTCGCCGGATTCGACGTCGGCGGAATCCGCGAATATCTGATCGACGGCGACACGGGATTCCTTGCCGACCCCGGCGACATCCGCGGTCTGGCCGAGATACTCTCTCGGCTCATTGCCGAATCCGAGACCCGAATGCGCCTCGGCGCCAACGGCCGGGCGCTCGTCGCCTGCCGATATTCCGCCGAGGCCGCCGTCAACGGCTGGCTCCAGCTGCTGGGGGATTTCAAGGCATGAGACTCTTCGTCAGCTGCATGCCGTTCGACTCCGGAAAATCGGGAATCTCCGTCTATGTCCGGAACGTCGTCCGCGAACTGAAAAATGCCGGACACGACCTCACGCTTCTGGTCGGCCCGGATGATGCGCGCTTCTTCGAAGGGTTCCGCTGCGTCACGGCGCCTTCGTTCACGAAGACTGCGCCGCTCCGCATGCTGTGGCACCTCTTCCTTGCGCCGTTCCTGGTCAGAAAAGGCGCGTACGACCGGATTCTGATCCTGGCCGGAAACCGCGGAACCTTCGCCTTCCGCAGAGGAACGGAAACTCTCGCCGTGGTGCACGACCTTTCCCAGTTTCATGTGGAAGCCAAATACGATTTCCTCCGCATGCTCTATATCAAAAAGCTTCTGCCCCGGTTCATCCGCAGGGCCGATGAAATCGTCGCCGTCAGCCGTTCCACGGCGGACGATCTGGTCCGCTTCTGGAAAATCCCGGAAGGCAAGATTTTCGTCCGCTGGAACGGAATCGACCGCTCGAAACTGCCGGAATCCTGCGACGGTTCCGAACCCGCGGTGCTGTGCGTTTCCCGGATCGAAGCTCCCGGGAAAAATCATGAGAATCTGATCCGCGCCTGGGAAAAACTCCCGGAAGACTTCACGAAAAAATACAGGCTTGTCCTCGCCGGCTCGGACTGGAACGGCGCGGACCGCGTGCACGCTCAGGCGGAACGCTCCCCCCGCCGCGGTTCGATCGTCTTTGCCGGATTCGTTTCCCAGGAACAGCTGAAACACTGGTACGGCCATGCGCGGCTTCTGGCGATGCCGTCCCGGTTCGAGGGGTTCGGGCTTCCGGTCGCGGAGGCGATGGCGTGCGGACTTCCGGCCGCGTGCTCGCAGACTTCCTCCCTCGGCGAGATTGCCGCGGGCGGTGCGGCTCTCACGTTCGACCCGGGAAATCCCGATTCCATCGCGAAGGCCATTCTTTCCGGATGCACGGACGAACCGCTCCGTGCGGAAACAATCGCAAAGGGAAGACTCCGCGCGGCGGAATTCGACTGGAAATCCCATGCGGAGTTCCTGACTTCGCATTTCGTCCGCCGCAGCCGCGTGTTCGGGGTCGATTTCTCCGCAGGGACGATGGATGATGCGGTTCGCTGGATCGAAGGCGTCCTTTCCGGTCCCGCCGCTTCCGCGAAACAGGCGTGCTTCATCAATGCGGACTGTCTGAACAAGGCATACCGGAATGCGGAATACCGGGCCCTGCTGAACCGTTCGGACATGGTATGGCCGGACGGCGTGGGGGTCGCCATGGCGGCACGGCATTTCCACAATCCGGCCGCCGGGAACGTGAACGGCACGGACATGCTTCCGCTGCTCTGCCGGAAGGGGTGGAGTCTTTACCTCTTCGGCGGAGCGCCCGGCGTGGCGGAAAAGGCCGCGGAAAAACTCCGTGCGCAGTTCCCCGGATGCCGGATCGCCGGATTCCATGACGGCTTTTTCAAACCGGGAAAAAAATCTGAAATCATCCGGGAGATCAACTCTTCCGGCGCGCAGATTCTGCTGGTCGCCTTCGGCGTGCCGAAACAGGAGTTCTGGATCGCGGAAAACCGTTCCGCACTGACCTGCCGTCTGGCCGTCGGCGTGGGCGGACTTCTGGACTTTGCCTCCGGGAGGATCCCGCGCGCGCCGCAGTGGATGCGGAACTGGAAACTGGAATGGCTGTTCCGTCTGCGGATGGAGCCGTGCCGGCTGTTCCGACGCTACGTGCTGGGAAATCCGCTTTTCCTGTTCCGCGTGCATTTCGGCAGAAAATTCTGAACGGAGAGAGGAAAATCAATGGCAAGAACGGGAAATACGGTCGTGCTGGATGCCTTGAGGCGGCAGGTGCTTGCCGGACGCTACAGCGGGCTTGCGTTCCTGCCGTCGGAACGGCGTCTCGCTGAGGAATATGGCGTGGGGCGCGGCGTGATCCGCAATGCCGTGAAGACGCTCTGCGAAGAAGGGGTGCTCGTCTTCATTCCGGGGAAGGGCGCAAGCGTGGAACGCCGCCGCAGTTCCGGGCGGCTTCGGCGGTTCATCGTGCAGTGGCCTTCCAACATGCGCCGGGACACCTACGAGACCACGGGCATTCTGACCGGAATCTGTTCCGCCGCCGCCAGAAACTTCTGCGAAGTGATCCTGACCTTTTCGACGGAGGTGCCGACCG
>CAZHPP010000447.1:0-3652 GCA_964534535.1 uncultured Victivallales bacterium
GACTGATTTTAATGCATTTCCAATGGGCTGCTCGCCCCTTGACCCTCGGCAGGACTCAAAGAGCCCTGCACCCTGCGCAAAAAAAGAATTTTTTGCGCCCATTTTTTTTGTCGACATCTGTCGACCAGGGCCCCCCCGAATCCCTCGGAAAAACAGTCAATATTTAAGCACAGCCAAACTCATCAGGCTTTCTTGCGTCCGCGTCCCTTTCCTGCGAGTTCGGCGGCGATGCGTTCGAGTTCCTTCGGGATGTTGATCTTCTGCGGGCATTTCTTCACGCATGCGCCGCATTTTACGCAGGCGGAAGCCCTGGAGTCTTCCGGAATCTTGGCGTATTCGGCTTGGACCGGATAATGGCGGTTCACCTTGTATTTGTTGTAGATTTCGAAGATTTTCGGGATTTCAACTTCGGAAGGACACGGCATGCAGTAGCGGCAGGCAGTGCATGGAACGATTCCCGGAACACGGTAGGTCGTCAGAGCCGAGGCAATGGTCTTCCGCTCGGAATCATTGAGCGGACGGAAGTCCGTGAAGGTCTTGATGTTGTCTTCGAGGTCGCTCATGTGCGTCATGCCGGAAAGCACCAGCAGCGCGTTCGGGAGGGACGCCGCGTAGCGGAACGCCCAGGACGCAAGGCTGACATCGGGATTCGCCCTGCGGAAGATGTCCGCGGTTTCCCCGTTCAGTTTTGCGAGCGTGCTTCCGCGGAGGGGTTCCATCACAATGACGGGGATTCCCAACTTCGTGACGATTTCATACTGTTCCTTCGAGCGGTAGAGCGTCCAGTCAAGATAGTTTATCTGAAGCTGGACGAAGTCCCACTGTTTCGCTTCGGCGATCGTTTTGAGGACTTCCGGGGTGTCGTGGAAGGAGAATCCGAGTTTTCCGATCTTCCCTTCGGCCTGCTTTTTCTTCAGGAATTCATACGCATGGAGGCGCTGCGCGTTTTTCCAGCCGCCCGCGTTCAGGGCGTGGAGCATGTAGAAGTCGAAGTATTCCGTCCGGCATTTGGCAAGCTGTTCGTTGAAGACCCGTTCGACGTCGGCTTCCGTCTTGAGTCCGCCGATCGGCAGCTTGCTGGCGAGAAGGTACGACTTGCGCGGATAGCGCGTCAGCAGGTCGCCCGCACATTTTTCGCTTTTGCCGCCGTGATAGAAATAGGCGGTGTCGAAATAGTTCACGCCGGCTTCCATGGCGCGGTCGAAGAGCTTTTCCGCGGCGGCGTAATCGATGTCCGGCTTGTCGGGATTGATTTTAGGCAGACGCATCATGCCGAAGCCGAGGAGCGGCACTGTGAGCGCCGTATTTTTATAGCGGCGGCGGGTGATCCTGGAATGTCCGGGAGCGGAAGACTCCGTTTTCCCCGCCTGTTCTCCCGCTTTTGCGGCGGCTTCGGCCGCGGCGAGTCCGGCCACGGGGGCGATGGCTGCAAGGACGAGGGCACTTTTCAGGAATTCGCGTCTGTTCATAAGAAAGCCTTTCTTTTTTTCGATCTTGGTGGAATTTATCCTGCTGCGGCGTAAAATCAAGGGAAAAAACGCAAAAAATATGGCAGTGACGGGTCCGGACCCGCATTTTTTTTCATTTTTCCGGAATTTTCTCTTGCATTTGCCAACGTTGGCAAGTATAGTAAATCCCATCGGCTCAAAACGCTTGAAATCCCAAAGGAAAGGATGTAAAAAATGAGCGTGAAACGATATGTCCAGGTCGGAACGGGCGGAAGATGTGAAATGTATCTGAACGCCATGTGCGGTGAATACAAGGATGTTGCAAAGATCTGCGCCCTCTGCGATACGAACCAGGCGCGCATGGATTACTGGAACGGCGTCCTTCAGAAAAAGTACGGAATCGCTCCCCTGCCGACCTATACGGCGGACAAGTTCGACCAGATGATCGCGGAGATCAAGCCGGACAAGGTCGTCGTGACCACGATGGACCGCACGCACCACAAGTACACCTGCCGCGCCATGGAGCTCGGCTGCGACGTCGTCTCCGAAAAGCCGATGACGATCGACGAAGTGAAATGCCAGCAGATCGTCGACACGATCCACAGGACCGGCCGCAATCTGATCGTTACGTTCAACTATCGCTATTCTCCGCGCAACACCAAGGTCAAGGAGATCATCCAGAGCGGCATGGTCGGCGACATCACGAGCCTTCATTTCGAATGGCTTCTCGACACCTGCCACGGCGCGGACTATTTCCGCCGCTGGCACCGCAACAAAAACAATTCCGGCGGACTGCTCGTCCACAAGGCCACGCACCACTTCGACCTCGTGAACTGGTGGATCAACTCCTCCCCGAAGACCGTGTTCGCCATGGGCGACCTGAAGTTCTATGGCAAGGAAAACGCTGAAAAGCGCGGAATCACCCAGTTCTACTCCCGCGCCCGCGGCAATGCCATCGCGGCGAAGGATCCGTTCGCACTCCATGTGAAGGAATCCGACGAAGGGCTGATGGGGCTTTACTACAACGCCGAAAAGCTGGACGGCTACTACCGCGACCAGAGCGTCTTCGGCGACGGCATTTCGATCGAGGACAACATGAACGTCATGGTCCGCTACAAAAACAACGCCGTGATGACCTACTGCCTCTGCGCGCACTGCCCCTGGGAAGGCTACCGCATCGTCTTCAACGGCACGAAGGGCCGTCTCGAATTCAACGTGGTGGAGAACCCGTTCTGCGTGCCCGCAACCGAAGATTTCAACAGCTTCGGCAACCGCGAAAACGACAAGAAGACCGTGAAGCCGCCTGTGCCGGAAATCATCTTCCAGCCGCACTGGGGCAAGCCGGAAATCATCACCTACGAATCCGGCTCCAAGGGCGGCCACGGCGGCGGAGACGTCCGTCTGCTCGACGACGTGTTCCGCGGCGCGAAGCCGGATCCGCTCGGCCATGCCGCCGGATACATTGACGGCTGCAACTCCATTCTCACCGGCATTTCCGCCAACATCTCCATGCGCACCGGAATGCCTGTCAACGTGGATTCTCTCGTCAAATTCTGAAAGGTTCAAGGCCATGAAGGCTCTGTTCGGAAATTCCGTCCAGGAATATTATCTGGATATTGTCCGCCGGAACCATGAGGCCCACCGCGCCCGCATCGCCGCTTTGAAAACCAAAGCCGATGCGGAGCGCTATGTCGCCGATGTCCGTGCCAAAGCCCGTGCATGCTTCAAATTCCCCGCGAAGAAGTGCGATCTCGCCCCCGTGGTCACCGGGAAGCTCGACTTCCCGGATTTCACCATGGAAAAGGTGATCTATCACAGCCGGCCGGATTTCCCCGTCACGGGGAATTTCTACCTGCCGAAGCACGCGAAGGGAAAAGTTCCCGCCGTGCTTTTCGTCTGCGGACATTCCGCCAACGGCAAGGCCTATGACGGATATATGCGCGCCCAGCGCGGACTCGCATCCCGCGGATTCGCCGTGCTGGCGATCGATCCGGCGGGGCAGGGTGAACGGCTCCAGTTTCAGGGCGTCCCCGGATTTCCGCAGGGCTCTCCCTGCTGGGAACACAACATCCTCGGCAAACAGGCATCGCTTGTCGGCGAATGGTTCGGCGCATGGCGCGCATGGGACGCCGTCCGCGGAATCGACTATCTTCTGAGCCGGCCCGATGTCGACCCGAAGCACGTCGGAGTCCACGGAACTTCCG
>CAZHPP010000448.1:0-3651 GCA_964534535.1 uncultured Victivallales bacterium
TCCGCCGCGGCGTCGATCTTCTTCGCCATGACGGCGGGATCGGATTCGTCCTCATAGCCCCACGCCGGAATCTTCGGCTGATTGTGGCCGGGAAAACGCGGACGCGCGCATTTCATGAGTTCCCATTCGGTCCAGCCGGGGCCGTGAATTTTTTCGAGCCGCGGTTCAACGTGATAGTCCGGAAAATAGTAAACTGCCGTTTGCATCTTGTTTTCTGGTTCCTTTCGTATTTCTATAATTCATTATACTCCGGAAACCGAAAAAAACCATGACAAACTGTTTGAAAAACATAACAATCCGCTATATTTTACTGCTGAAAGGAGATTTTTTTATGAAAATATATTCCTCTGATGCAATTTTCAGATTTTCCGGCTTCCCGCTCGATGTCTCCTATGCGTTCCAGCGTCCGTTCATGATTCCGCACGGACACGAATTCATCGAACTTGTGCTGGTCACGCTGGGACACACGATTCATACGATTCATCCGCCGGAAGGCGGGGAGCTTTCCTACAGTCTGATCCAGGGCGATGTGTTTTCCATTCTTCCCGGGGAAATCCACAGCTACACTTCCAGCAGTCATCTTGCGATCTACAATATTGCGTTTGCGCCGGAGCTGGTCGGAAACGATCTTGCCGAACTCCGGAAGCTGAAAATCTGGGAAACCCTGTTCGGCGGCTCCGGACGCGGCTTCCGCATGAAGATTCACCTTTCGCCCTACCGACGCGTCGAGGCGGAACGGATTCTCAAGAAAATCATCGTGGCGTGTTCCGAGGCGCGTCCCGGATTCATGCTCAAATCCAAGAATGCATTCCTGGAATTCCTGTTCCTTCTGGACGAGGCATTGCCGATGGTGTGGGAGACCGGCAACACTTCCGAGGAAAGCAATCTGGCCCGCTCCATCGCACAGCTGGAAAAGAATCCCTCCGGCCCGTTCCGGCTTGAGGAAACGGCCCGTGCCGCCGGCATGAGCGTTTCCGCCTATACCAAGAAGTTCCGTCAGGCCACGGGTGTTTCGCCGCTGGACTACTGCATCGGCATGAGGCTGGAGACCGTGCGGCGGCTTCTGCTGGAGACGGAGCAGTCCGTTTCCGAGATTGCCGTCGCCAACGGATTCTGCGACGGCACATATCTGGTGAAGCTGTTCCGCCAGCGCTTCGGAATCACTCCGGCGCGGTATCGGGGACTCCTGCGCTATCCGGGAAAATACAGTCTTGCGAAATGAAGATAAAAAAAATCCGGGGAACGTTCCATCGCGGAAGGTTTCCCCGGATTCAATTCAACCCTTTGCCGGTCATTCGCCTGGAAGCGGCGGCGGCTCCGGAACGGAAGGGCCTTCCGGAACGGCAGGCGCATCGGGAACCGACGGCGCCGCGGAAGCGCCGGGCGCCTTCACCTGAAGATTGTCATATCCCCAGTTCACCAGCTGGCGCACGAAACGGTCGCGCTCGCGGCGCGTGGGGAATCCCATCACGACGCCGATCAGGCGGTGTCCTCCGCGGTCGGCCGTCACGGTCAGACAGAACCCGGAACGCTGGATGAATCCGGTCTTGAGTCCGTTGACGCCGGTGGTGGCCTCGGACATTCCGGGGAGCAGGTGGTTGTGGTTGCGCATCATGATGAACCCCTTCACGCCCTGCTGGCGGAACGGCGAGGAAACGGTCGAAGCCCAGGCGACCAGCTGCGGATACAGCATGCACGCCTCGGCGAGCTTGACCATGTCTTCCGGCGTGGAGAGGTTGTCTTCGCGGGAAGATTTTTCCGGGAGCCCGTGGGGATTGTTGTAGTGGGTGCCGGTCATGCCGAGCTGCATGGCGCGGCTGTTCATGCGTTCGACGAACGATCCGACGCTGCCGTTGCCGCGGGACTGGGCGATCAGGTAGGCTGCGTCGTTGGCGCTCTGGATGGAGGCCGCACGCAGAAGGTCGCTGAGCGGGAAGGTCTCCTTGGGGTCAAGGTAGACCTGGCTGCCGCCGATCTTGTAGGCTTCCCGCGTGACCTGGACCGGGGTGGTCAGACGGACTCCGTCGCGTCCGGTGAGCGTATCCTCGTAGGCGAGCAGCACGGTCATGATCTTGGTCATGGAGGCGATGGGCACGCTTTTGCGGGGATTCTTGGCCCAGAGCACGCGGCGGGAATCGATGTCGACCAGGATTCCGGCTTTGCACTGGGCTGCGCCCGGGAATTTCCGGAGATCGCCGTAATATGCATACTTGTAGTCGAAGGGCTTTCCGAGATTGCGCCTGGCCTCCATGTACTTCAGTTGGGCCGGAGTGAGCGTGGGGGCGGCGGGTTTCGGAGCCTGAGTCGGCCCTGTCTTGCCGGTGTGCGTGACGGCCGCGGAGGCTTTTTTCGAGCTCCAGCGGCCGGTTCCCACACAGCAGAACAGGGTAACGGCGTGAATCAGAACGATAATCAGCAGAATGGTGATGATCAGCCCGTTCTTTTTCATAGAATCAATTTTTCCTTGATGCATCGTCGTTCATGGCGCGGTTGATGGCCGTGAAGAGGGCGAGAATTGCCGCCTGATCAATATTGGAATGTTCGCCGACACCGTAGAACAGGGCGTTGTCGTTCCCGCGGCGGATTCCGACGAACGAAATGGCTTTGGCATCGGCGTTGGCGCCGAGCGTGCGTTCGGAGAAGTCCTCCACCGTGAACTGGTAGATTCCCGCTCCGTCGCGGATTCCGTGCACGGTGGCCGAGATCGGGCCGTTGCCGGAGCCGCGGATGTGCATCGGCTTCCCGCTGAGCTTGAGTTCCAGGTCGACGGTGACGACTGCTTCGTCCTTTGCCTCGTTGTCCTGATGCACGCGTTTGAACTTGACCAGTTCCAGGGGACCGCGGACTTTCACGAACTCCCCGTTGAAAATGTTGATGAGTTCGCTGGAATCCACTTCCTTGCCGGTCCGGTCCGTATATTTCTGGACCGCCGCGCCGATTGCCGGATGCATGTTCTTCGGCGGGAAAATCCCGTAGTCGTGCTCCAGAACGTAGACCACTCCGCCTTTGCCCGACTGGCTGTTGATGCGGATCAGCTTTTCATAGCTGCGGCCCACGTCCGCGGGGTCGATGTGGAGGTACGGCACTTTCCAGCCGACCTTGAAGAGCTTCTGCGAAAGTTCGCGCTGCTCCATGCCCTTGCGGATCGCGTCCTGATGCGAGCCCGAAAACGCCGTGAACACGAGCTGTCCTGCGTACGGATGGCGCTCGTGGACTTCGATCCCGGTGGCCTGTTCGACCACATGCACCACATGCGGCAGATTCGAAAAATCGAGCTTCGGGTCGATTCCCATCGACTTGAGGTTCAGCGCCATCGTGCAGATGTCCACGTTGCCGGTGCGCTCGCCGTGCCCGAACAGAGTTCCCTCCACCCGGTCGGCGCCCGCAAGCAGGGTCATTTCCGTGGACGCGATCGCGCACCCCTGGTCGTTGTGCGAATGCACGCTGATCGTGGTGTCGGCCGTGTACGGATAATGCTCCACAAAGTATTCGATCATGTCCGCATAGTGCCACGGCGGACGCCGTTCGACGGTCGCCGGCAGGTTCAGGATGAAATTCTTCTTGGAAGTCTTGCCCCATGCGTCATGCACGGCGGTGCACACGTCCACCACGAAATCCGGGTCGGAGTCTGTGAACTCCTCCGGCGAAAAT
>CAZHPP010000449.1:0-3641 GCA_964534535.1 uncultured Victivallales bacterium
ATATGGTAATGAAGAAGACCATTTCTTTGAATTTTCTAACGGGACGCATTTTTCCTTTTCTCTTTGAGGTTAAAAATTGGAAGTCCGGGGCTTTTCGCATCTGCGAAACTCAATTTTTTCGCATAGGTCATGAGTTAAAGATAGCGGAGAAGGAGTTAGAAAAAAGTTCGAAATGGTCGACCATTTTTTTGCCTTGACGGTCAGTCATTTATGACTTTATTCCCTCTTGCCGGTCATCCTCAGATGGCCTGATTGTCCCAAGACTGCAATGTTGTCAGGTCGCAGCGGAGTTTCAGCTCTTCAAAAGCCTGTTTCAAGGTGGTTTCCCGACATTCGCATTTCCACCAGTTGAATCAATTCTTCCTTTTCGGTCTGGTTCAGCCGTAAATCTCCGCAGCGAAGAAGGATGAGCGGCTTATACATATTGTAGAATTCATTCCAGCCGACTTCATCGCCGCGCCGGAGGAAAGACTTTATCCCGATGTAACGGTGTCCCGGCTCATCCGCGTCATTGACGGCGACACATTTGTCTGCGATATCGACGAACATTCCGCCATCGCGGGAAAATCCATCGGCATTCGCATCCGCAGCATCAATACGACGGAACCGTAAAGCCGGAATCCGGACGAACGCAAATTTGCCTGCGAAGGAAAAGAACGGTTGAAAAAACTGTTGACGCAAGCCAAAACCATCCAGCCGAAACATCTCGGACGTGATAAATATTTTCGCATTGACGCCGATGTTTTCATTGATAATCAACCACTTCTGCCGGAATTGAATCCCCGTTATAGACTGGACATCAAATGACCATTTGACAAACTCCCTATATATATGGAGGGACTTTTTTTCTAATCATCAAGCCATGGAACGGAGGATGCCATGTCGATTTTTCGGCCTTGTGATTGTCGCAGCTTACGTTATAAAAGAATTCATTGCTGAAGTCAAGAACCGGTTTCGATAAAAATTAAACAAACTTCAAGAGGAACACTTATGTCAAGTATTCGGGAAGTCAGTTGGAAATGCTCTGCTTGCGGGACGGAATTTCCGGTTACGCTGTACAACAGCATCAACGTCGGGATTGACCCGGAGGCTAAACCCAAAGTGCTGGACGGTTCGTTCTTTCAATACCGCTGCCCTCGCTGCGGCAATGCGGACATCATATGTTATCCGATATTGTATCACGACCCGGAGCAGGAAATCATGATACAAGTCCTGTGGAATGAAAGCGAATTCGGCATTCCGATGGATAAGGAAATGAAAAGACTTATCTCCGTCATGGGGCACGAAAACTATCGCCACCGGGAGGTTTTCGGCTATCAGGAGCTTCTTGAAAAAATCCGTATTTTCGACGCCGGGCTGAATGATTTTGCCATTGCTTTGCTCAAAACGATACAGCGATTCAAGCAGCCGGAGCTGGGGTTATTCTTTCATGAAATCAATGAACGGGGACTTTGCTTTATTCAAGTACAGGACGGTAACCCATTGCCTGAGTATCTGATTCTCAATACAGAAGCGTATCGGTACGCGGAGGAATTTGCAAAAAAATGGGAAAAACCTTATGACCGGTTGGAGTACCTGCGCGTGGATGAATCTTACTTTCACGATAATGTGGCGGAAGCAATGCGGGAACTGGACAAATGAAGACATTTTTGGAAACAGACTTGACAAACTCCCTATCTATGGAGGGATATTTTTCCCTTCCGCATAAGATTTTCTCTTTATTTCCGCATCAGGTATCAACAAACCACTGAAAGGGAACCGCATGAACAAACAGAAAAGCAAGCCCAACCTGGCAATCTGCCTGCTGGAAATCTGCCTAAAAAACAAAGCGGGGCTCGATGTTCCTCTGATATTGAGAGTCTGCGCGGTTCCGAAACTGAAAGAGGAGATTTTCAATCCCATGTTGGACTCAGGCGCGGATATCAATGGAGTCGATAAACACGGACAGAATGCCTTGTTCAAGGCGGCGGAGACCGGCAATCTGGCATTGCTTCGCGCCCTGCTGGAACATGGCGTCAACCCGATGCAGTGCGACGAGGCGGGTGAAATCCCGCTGTCGGCGGCGCTGCGTTGCGGACATCCGGCCGCTGCGAATTGTTTGCTGGGAGTAACCCGCAATCCGGCGGAGGTCATCGACAATCAGGGGCGCAATCTGCTTCATAAGGCGGCGTGTGGCGATGTTTCCTCCGTGGCAAGACTGCTGGTGCAAATCCATAAAATCCCGGTGGAAAGTCATGACGCGGACGGTCATACGGCTTTGCATATCGCCGCCCATTATGGCAGTATCAAGATGGTCAAATATCTGGTAAAAGAGTTGAATGCAAATGTCAATGCCATTGACAAGGAGGGACGGACGCCTATTTTCAGCGGAGCTTACGACGCGAATTTGCCGACTTTGAAACTTCTCTGCGAGCTTGGCGCGGATTTGTGCTGGAAAGACCATCAGGGTATGACCGTATTGCAGTTTGCCTCCATAAGAAAAGAATTCGAGGCGGAAAAACTTTTAGAATCTAATCTTGGACTGTACCGCCCCAAACGTCCGGAGGTTTTCGTAACCGCAAAGCCGGAGCGGTGCCCGGTCTGCGGTTCGACCGATGTTCGACCGATTCTTTACGGTAAACCGACACCGGACTTCAATTCCTCCCGACATATCTCCGGCGGATGTTGCATCACGGAAAAATCTCCGTCATGGGCCTGTAAGCATTGCCATGCCCAGTTCATTAAGAAAAGGACAAAAGATGAGATTTCGCAATATAAGTTTGATTTAGCCGGAATAAAAGTGATTTGTGACGAAAAGGACAAGAGATGACATTTCGTAAAATGAGTTTGATTTATCCGGCATATCGGACTATATTAGCTGAAACTGTAACAACAGGAAGGAATCCATACCGCCTGAAATCAGCCGCAGAAAAATTTAGAATAGCAGACTCCATAGGATGATAATGAATATGAGCGATGCATCACTTATCCCAGTTTCCAGCCAAACGAATCTGAACTATACGACAAAAGGGGCAGCGGGGCTGTATTCCGCAAAATTTCAACTGGTGGGAAAGGAAATCCGGCTTACGTCTTTCTCCTGCCCTCAATTACAGGATAATAGTGCGATAAAAGAAGCCTTCCAATCGGCTTATTCATATTGGAATATCCCTTTTGAAGATTCTATTCCAATGGGACAGAACGACAAGCGGGAATTTGTAGGTGCTGTACTAGGAACTGGTCCAGAAGATAGGAATGCGTTTCTGGTAAAATTGAATCAACTCAAGGTTGTTCTGGCAAATAATAAAAATGTTTCGGAACAGATTCTGATTCTCGGCACAGATTTGGAGACCGTTGATTGGTCACAATGGATTCCTTATTGGGGCAGCGCAAAAATTTTCACACAACAAGGATTTCTGAATTACATTGCGGGAAATGTCGATGACAATGAAAATGACCGCAGTATAAGCTGGATATTGGAACAATGTCCCTATTCCAAAGAGGGATTTTTCCGATGGCCTTATACGGATGTATATCCATCCTCACGGCAACTTCCGCACAATATCAGATTCCCGGAAATCGGAATGTTGAGCTTTCTGGGATATCATGTAGGGAAAACGCAAGGGTTATCTTCACAAGCCCGGCAGGAAATTCTTCAGAAAATT
>CAZHPP010000450.1:0-3639 GCA_964534535.1 uncultured Victivallales bacterium
CTTTCAGGAACGCGGAAACATCGGCTTTCGAGAAGGAGCCGATCCGGTCGGGTGCATCCAGAAGTTCCGGATACTCCTCGCCGCGGAGGAACAGGTCGAAGAACTGGTCGGCAAGATCAAGGCCGGGGGCGTCGATGAGTCCGTCGATCTGGACCCGGATGTTTTCCGAGACGGCCCGAATGCGCCAGTCTTCGTATTTTCCGTCTTCGACCTTTGCGATTTCGGCGCGCATGAGCCTTTCGACGTCGTCGAGAGACTGTCCGGCGCGCGGAGCGCCTTCGAAGATCAGCAGGATGGAATCGGTGAGCTCATACGGATAGGCCCGCGCGGAAAGGACCTTCTGGGAACGCAGAAGATTCTGGTCGAAAAGACCGTAGCCGTTGTCGGAGAACATGCGCCCGACGAGATTCGCAAGGCGCGCATTCTCCGTGGTGCGGGGGATGCGGAATCCGAACTTGACGTGGGGGCTTTCAGTTCCGGCGACGGTCGCCCGTTCCGGACTGGCGGCAAGCGGTGCGGGCGGAGCGGTCTTCCGTTCCGGAGCGGTGCCCGGAGGAAGAGTCCCGAACGTGGATTCGATCTCCGCAATCGTCCTGCCGTAATCAATGTCGCCCACGACCGCGACCATCATGTTGGAGGGAACGTACCAGCGCCGGAAGAAGGCGGAAATATCCCGCATGGAGGGATTCTTCAGATGTTCGGGAAGCCCGATGATGGCGCGTCCCGCCGGATGGCCGGGCATCAGCATGGAAACGAGTTTCTGGGAGGACTGGACTCCGTCGCGGTCGAGCGAACGGTTGTATTCCTCGTAGACGGCTTCCAGTTCCGTATGGAAGAGCCGGAGCACGGGCGCGCGGAACCGTTCGGAGTCGAGCTCGAAATAGCGGCCGAGATTGTTCACGGGAATGGTCGCCACATAGGCAGTGTAGAAAAGCCCCGTGAACGCGTTGAGGTCGCCCGCGCCGAGGGACGACGCCAGTTTGGAAAATTCACCCGGACACGCCAGCTTTGCGGCCTCGCCGGAAAGGCGGTCGATCTCGGAATAGATTCTGTTCTTCTCTTCGGGAGTCTTCGCCCTGCGGCGGTCTTCGAAGAGCTGCTCAATCTTCCGGATCAGGGGGCGTTCGGCCTTCCAGTCGAGCGTTCCGAGGCGGTCGGTGCCCTTGAACATCATGTGTTCGAAGTAATGGGCAAGCCCCGTGGAATCGGCAGGATCGTCAATGGACCCGGCGCGGACGCCCGTCAGCACGGCGGCATCCGGCTTCAGCGGATTGCGGGAAAGATAGACGGTCAGTCCGTTTTTCAGACGGTAAATCCGGACCTGGAACGGATCGTTTTCAACATACTGGAATTCTCTGCCGGACATGTCGGTTCCTTTCTTCAAAACGGCCGTTCCGGCGCATGCGGAAAGGAACAATCCGGAAAGGACGGCACAAAACACACGTTTCATCAGCATCATTCACCTGCCTTTCAAAAAACACACTGATTCTTCCATGGACAAGCGAACTGCGAAAAAGTTTTAGAGGAAGTTCCCGAAACTGGGAAATGCGCCGGGAACTTCCGCTCAGGACAGGAACTTATTCGACCAGCTTGTTCAGCGGATACTCAATGATTCCGAAGGCGCCCAGCTCCTTGAGCTCCGGGATCAGGTCGCGGAGGATGTGCTGGGAGACCACCGTATTGAGCGCAACCCAGTCGGGATCGGAAAGCTCGGAAACCGTGGGCTTCTGGAGGGCCGGAAGCTTCGCAAGCATCCCGGCAAGGTCCTTGCGCCTGACGTTCAGCATGATTCCGACCTTGTCCTCGGCGGCCAGCACGGCCTTCAGAAGAAGCGCGAGCTTCTCGATTTTTTTCTTCTTGAACGGGACCTTCATGGAGTCCTTGTTCGCGATGAAGCGAGTAGTCGTCTCGCAGAGGACGTCGATGATCTTGAGGTTGTTCGCGCGGAGCGAACTGCCGGTTTCGGTGATCTCGACAATGGCGTCGGCGAGCCTCGGCGGCTTGACTTCGGTGGCGCCCCAGGAGAACTCCACGCTGGCGTGCACCTTGTGCTTGGCGAGATATTTCTTGGTCATGCCGACGGCCTCGGTGGCGATGCGCTTGCCTTCGAGGTCCTTCGCGCAGTGAATTTCGGAATTTTCCGGAACGGCAAGCACCCATTTCAGCGGAGCGCGCCCGACCTTGCCGTAAATCAGCTCGGCAACCTGGACGACGTCCGAACCGTTCTCGTGAATCCAGTCGTAGCCGGTGAGTCCGCAGTCGAGGATTCCTTCCTCAACGTACCGGGACATTTCCTGCGCGCGGATCAGCATGCACTCGATTTCCTTGTCGTCGATCGAAGGATAATACGAACGCGCCGTGCTTTCGATCTTATATCCGGCCTTGCGGAACATTTCCGTTGTCGTCTGCTCAAGACTTCCCTTCGGAAGTCCGAGAATGATCTTGTCTGCCATTTTTTCTCACTCCACTGTTTGTCGTTGAACCGATAATATAGCACGTCTTTGCGTTTTTGAAAGTGCGGATGCGTTTTTTATTGAAAAACAGACATTCCGGCGTTATATTATCTGTTTTACGAAACGGGAAAGCTGTTAATTATGAAGTACATTGACGTTCATGCGCACGTGTTTCCGAAGAACATCGCATGGAAAGTGATCAGCCAGCTGGAGACCTACTACGGCAGCCGCTGGGAAGGCACCGGCGAAACCGATGACCTCGAACAGAGCATGAAGAAATCGGGAATCAGCCGCGCTGTGATTTTCTCCTCCGCCACCAAGCCCGCCCAGGTCGAGGCCATCAACAATTTCATCGCCTCCGAACAGAACCTGCATCCGGACCTGTTCCTGGGCTTCGGGACCATGCACCAGGATTACGAAAACTACCGGGACGAGCTGAAGCGGATGCGGGACCTGGGGCTTCACGGCCTGAAGTTCCATCCCGACTTCCAGAAGTTCTTCGTGGATTCCCCCCGCATGATGCGCGTCTACGAGGCCGCGGGCCCCGGCATGCCGCTGCTCTTCCACATCGGCGACTGGAAAAGCGACTATTCCTCGCCGTACCGTCTGGCGCGCGTGGTCGAACGCTTTCCGGAACTCACGATCATCGCCGCGCACATGGGCGGCTATTCCGAATGGGACGAAGCCCGGAGATATCTGATCGGGAAACCGATCTGGATGGACATTTCCAGCACGATTCCCTATCTCGGAGCAGAAGAAACGAAAAAACTCGTGCTAGCCCACGGCACGGACCGCGTGCTGTTCGCCAGCGATTATCCGGCCGTCCGCCACGAACGCGCCGTCGGCGACGTCCTCAGTCTGGGGCTCAGCCCCGAGGACAACGAAAAGATTTTCCACCTCAACGCGGAACGGCTGCTCGGAATCAGGCCCTGAGCATTTTCCGTACCGCTTCCGCGGCGGCCTCCGGCGTGAACCCGGCCTGTTCCCTGAGCAGCGGAATTTCTCCGTGCGGCGGGACATTCCGCCATCCGAAATGCAGAATCCGGCAGGCCCTTCCGACAAGCGCCGAATCCGCAAGTGAGGCGAGTCCGCCCGGAATCAGGGAATCCTCGACCGTCACAATGATCTTGTTTTCCGCATCCTTCCGCAGTCTTTCCGCATCGAACGGCTTGAGAAACCGCACGTT
>CAZHPP010000451.1:0-3628 GCA_964534535.1 uncultured Victivallales bacterium
GAAAAAAAATTTCTAAAATTTAAATAAGAAGGAAGATGCCAAGATGCCGATGGACAATGTCTCCTACTACGATTTCAGTACGGAACGGATGCTGGACAAATGGACACTTACGCATCGGGACGAACACGCGTTCTCAATGCAAACCGAATTTGAATCCGAAACCGGCGGGGATGTTCTGCTGTTGTTTACCACGCCCCAGGGAACCGTCGACAGCGCCGGCCCCGCGGTCCGGGAAATCCGCTGCAACGGCCGAACCGTCGCGATGAGTTCCGGTTCAACCGTCTACATCAGGGAAGGAGGAGGCTGTCGATTCGGCATCGAACTGTGCGCGAACCCGGGGAAAAACACCCTCGCCGTCGAAGGAATTCATCCGAACGACTCGTTGCCGGACGGAATC
The DNA here is from genome assembly GCA_964534535.1 of uncultured Victivallales bacterium. Lineage (GTDB taxonomy): Bacteria > Verrucomicrobiota > Lentisphaeria > Victivallales > UBA1829 > CAZHPP01. The sequence continues at coordinate 398 of CAZHPP010000451.1, forward strand.
AAGTTCAGTTTGGGAACGCCGCAAAGTCCCGTCAGGCAATGTGCGCCCTGCCGGACGGAGACAACCTTCCCGGAACGGACTCTGCCGACGGCATCGCCGCAGCGGGACACGACCGGATTCATTCCGGGCGTCGGAACGACGGAATCGCCGGGACGCTTCGGCTTCTCCAAGGGCGACGGCGTGCTCGACTGCGCCATGCCCACGCTCGGAACCATCGATAAAATGTATCTCTGCGGCCACCCCCGCTACCACCACGCGTTCCGCTGGAGTTATTCCACTCTCCCGCAAGGAGCCTCCCACCACGGTTCCTATCAGCCCGCAGATCACGGCATTGAACACGATGATATCCGCATCAATCATCTGAGCGTGCGCTGGGGGACTCAATTCGGTTCGAACGCTTACAGCTGCACCTATTCGCTGGGGTCGCCGGGAATCATCACGGAATGTGATTCGGGCGAAATGCGGCTTTCCGGGCTGGAATTCGCGGGCAATTACCAATATGTGCTGATCCCCCGGCCCGGAGGAAAACTGGAAGCAAGGACCTTGCGCGACGTGGATGACTGGCACATGGGAGCAAACTACCTGCTGCTTTTCGGATGCACCGAATTTCCCGATCTGCCCCTGCTGCTGGTCTTTCAGAAACAGCCCGAAAACGTACGGACGCGTTTTCAGGAACGGACAAACCGACTGACAGAAATCGTCTTCGGCAACTGTCCGCTGCTCATCAGCGCCACGCCGTTCGGCTTGGAAAGTTTCCAGCCGATCCAAGTATCCGACACGGAATTTCTGCGCCGCGCCGTCGACCGCTGCCGCTTCTGGAGTCGAGCGTTTCTGGCCTATCCGGTCCGCTGTGAGGAATATTTCCGCTGCAATGACGCGACGGGAAAAGTTACCATTCTGCAAAAATTCTCTTATCGCACGATCATCGACGAATGGGGAACGGAGCCGTTGGAACTGGCGCCGCTGCCGCCGGTCACGTCACTGTGCGGTGTCGGGGAAACCGATTCCGCCGCGATGAATTTTGAATTCCCGACCAAATACGGTTTGCTCTATGGAACCGTCGGTTCCATGTCATCCTACACGCTCCCCTATCTGCCCGCCGAACGGAAATTTCCGCTGCGGGACCGCGGTGATTCCACGCTGGAAAAATTGTTGCGGGACGGGTGGGAATCCTATGAAAAATTCGTGACGGCCTTTCCCGATTCCACGCAGGCTTATCCTTATGCCGGAGCACTGCTCGAACCGTTTGCTTTCGCCACGACCATGCTGAATTTTATGTCCGCGCAAGACGGAGAAAAACTCCGCGAAGCGGCGGCTCAACGGCTGAAAGCCGCCTGCGATCCGGGAAAAACCTATAGTTATCCGGTCATCAACCACGGATATCTGATGAGGCTCATGCCGGACGATCAGGCACTTGCCGACTACTATGCATCGCCCGACATAAAGCATCTGAAACTGTGGAACTGGTATGAACGCACCGAACCGTTTTCCGGGACTAAATTCCACATCTGTTATCTGAACGTCGGTTTTTTCACCTCCGGGGTCATTGCGAAGGGGACTCCCGAAGAAATTGCCAATCTGAAAATTCCACTGATCGAAAACGACTGGGGCGCCGGATTGACGTTCTATTATATGGATCTGGCCGCCATGGCATCGGGCGACTGGAGGCCGATCCGCGACAACTGGAAATTGCTGAAAAGCGTCTACAGCTTTTTTGAAAAGATGCACGACTGGGCCTGTCTCGGCTCCGGATACAGCGACAACGCGATCCTCTGGGTGGAAGGTGCCAACTATGGTGTATACACCGCGTTTCTCCATATGGCACAGGCCATCGGCGACGACGACGCCTGTCAACGGGGGAAATATCTGAGTGCCAAACAGTTCGCCCTCCGGCAGGGGATTCTCCGCTCAGCCCAGCATTATTTTCACCGTTATTACGAAGTCGAACCATGGTATATTACCAGACTTTTCCAAGAGGAATCCAATCCATCCTGGCAGCATCAAGGCGTTCCCAAGGAGCTGGCGACCGGACGCTTCCGCAACGACGGCGTTTACAACCTGACCACCGAGGGGCTCTATCCGGAACTGTTCGACGGCATGCGGAAATTCCAGGCGGAAGACATGCGCACGATCATGGACAAACTCCGCGTCTGGATTCATGAAAATCACCCGATTCCCGGCAACTCCTGGTGTCTGATGCAACAGACCACCTCCATGCTGATCGACATGGCGTTGAATCCGGAAATCGACTCCGCCACTCTGCGCGAAGAAATCGAACTGGCGCGTCGCAATGGCACTCTCATGTCCGAATGGCGCGGCATTCACATCTTCAGCCGCCGACTGCCGAAACATTATCTGGAAGCCCAACTGCTGGCCTGGGATGCCATGAAACGTCATCCGCTGTGGCTGGAACACTGGTCGGATCTCCGGATCGAACGGGCCGAATGGGACGGCTCCTCCGGGGAAATTCAACTCACAAAAACCGGTCCACGCATGACGCTGCAACTGGGGATCAAAAAAGAACCACGGGTCATAACGCTCGACGGACTGGCGCAAAAAGGGGTTGTCCGGGGGAAAACGCTCGAACTGCGGATGGAAAAATCCGGTCTGCTGAGACTGGAATTCTGACCGTTTTCCCACCTTCCCACAAAAAAGAAACGCTGTGAGAGAAAGTTTTTTTACAGCGTTTCTTTTTCGAACGCCGCGATGCACCAGGCGGGCAGCAAACCGACGAGCAGATTCCGGCAAGCCGGAGTGAAGGTGAAATGGCCGGAATAATATGCCGCCCTCAGAACAATCCCGGTCCCGACCAACAGCAGACCCGAAGGATTGTGTTTTTCAAGTTCTGCACCTTAAAAAGTCATGATATTTTTTCTCCGACCGAGGCTATGTCGTGTTTCATACCGCGCGATCATGCCGGCGCTCCACTTCTCTCGCCGGAGCGCCTTTGATGGCTCACGCCGGCTGCATATTTATGCCACGGCCAGCGACAGTCCCGGCAATGCCTGTTTCCTGTGCTCCTTCCGTTCCTCCATGTTAAGATATGAGGCAGATCGTCCCGTGCATTCCGAAGAAAATGGACATGGCATCTTTCTTCGGGGAATCGTCCAGTTTTTCTGTCAGGGTGCTGATCGTTGATGCTGGAAAACTTGTCCTGCACAACTCCTCTGTCACAGAAGTCGCCTTTCGAACAGAAACACCCTGCAGATGCATTTCCGTCATTGCACAGAC
>CAZHPP010000452.1:0-3626 GCA_964534535.1 uncultured Victivallales bacterium
GAATTCCTGCGGTCGCGCGGCGGACGTCCCCTGTCCCGTCTGAGCGGAGTTTCCTGCCGGTGCGACGCCTTCCATCCGACGGCGCCGCGTCCGGACGGTCTGGGCCTGGCGCTTGCCCTCCGCGGAGCGCTTTCCGATTCCGGACTCGCTCCCGAGTCGGTCGCCTTCGTGAAGGCGCACGGCACGGGGACCCCCTCCAACGATTCCTCCGAAACCGCCGCGCTCCGCAGCGTGTTCGGGGACAAAGTGAAATTTTTCTCGACCAAGGGCGTGACGGGCCATACGCTCGGCGCGGCGGGCGTGCTCGAATTCATCTTTTCCCTGCTGATCCTGAAGGCGGGGGAACTTCCGCCGAGCATGGGGTGCGCAACCCCGAATCCGGTGTTCGGAATTGCTCCGGTCCTGCGGCGGACTCCGTGCGGTCCGGGAGCGGCGCTTGCGCTTTCGCAGGCGTTCGGCGGCGTGTGCACGGCGCTCGCGGCGGAAAGGATTCCAACATGATGTACCTGAATTCCAGACTGGAGTTTCCAGCATCGGGCTCGGAACGTTTTGAAGGAATCCGCGCAAAGTATTCCCTGCGCCGGACGTCTCCGTTCTTCGTGCGGCTGATCACTGCGGCGGATGCGGTCTTCGGCGGGGAAAAGCCGCCGGAAAATTCCGGACTGATCTTCGCCACTTCGTTCGGCCCCGCGGAGGAGACCGAACAGAACAATTACGACCTGCTTGACTTTCCGGCCGACCAGACGGCTCCGGGCAAATTCTCAAATTCGGTGATGAATGCCCCGAGTTCATATCTGGCCATTGCGTTCGGAATCCGGGGGCCGGTCCTGACGGCGGAGGGATTCCGTTCGCTGAGGCGCTCCGCCGCCGTGACCGCGGATTCCTGGCTGACGGCGGGATTCTGTCCGCGTCTGCTGCTGATCCTTGCCGACGAGACGTGCGCGTTCACGCGGGCCGCGGAATGCGGTGCCGGGTTCGGCCTGATGCGGAACATGCTTCTGCTGAACCTCGGTGCAAAGCCGGAGCAGGAAAACGCCGCTCCGCTCGATTCCGCCGCGCTTGCGCAGATTCTTGAAACTTTTTACACGAAGGAGTGCAGAAAACCATGAAACCCATTCCCGCTTTGGACGAAGTCGTCCGGGAGCTCCGCTCTGAAATCGCGCTCGTGACCAATTCCTCCCCGGAAAAGGTCGACCCCGAAAAATCCCTCGCCGCGAACGGAATCGATTCGATGGGCTTCCTCGAAATCATCCTGTTCGTGAAAAAGACGTGGGGATTCGACCTGATCGAAGGCGGAATGTGCGCCGCCGACTTCAGGAACGTGAACTCCCTCGCCTCCGTCATCGAGCGGGCAAAGGCAAGATGAAATTCCCCGTTCCCGGCGAAAAAATCCCATACGGCGGAATCGACTGGATGATCTCCGCCGCGGACGCGCTTGCCCGCTTCACGCCCGAGCGCGGCAATTTCTTCACAATCCGCATGGAAGCGGAACCGGGACGGGAGAATCTGGACGCGGTCTGGAAGAACCGGCTTTCCCCGCTCGCGCCGCTTCTGAACGGGAGCATCCGCCGGGATTTCCGCACGTTCCTGCCCGTCTGGCAGTGCGGGAGCGCAGAACTCGTGCCTCCGGAAGAGTTCGCGCCGGAAGAGTGCGAAAAATTTCCGCTCCGGCCGCTGAACTCCAATTTCGAATGCGCGCACTGTCCGGAACGGAAGACGGTGTTCTTCAAATTTTCGCACCGGCTGTTCGACGGCGTCGGCGCGGAATATTTCTTGAACTCGCTGTTCGGGGAAGGGAAACCGGAATTCGATTTTCCCGTTCTGCCCGACGACTGGGCGAAAATCCGGCGCGACGGCCGGGCCGCGGGCTGCTGGCGGCTCGGCATGCGGAAGTACCGCATCTGCATGCTGCCCTTCGGATTCGGACGGAAGAATTCGTTCCGCACCTTCGAATTCACGCGGGAAGAAACTTCTCGGATGCAGGAAGTCTGCGAACGGAGGTTCGGCCCGTTCAGCTTTTCGCTTGCATTGTTCGGCACGGTGCTCGTCTGCATGGAACGTCTGCTGAAGGAACGCGGAACCCGCGGCGATTCGCTGATGATCCCGATGTCCGTGGACATGCGCCGCAGGGATTCGCTCGGGAAGACGCCGTGGTTCAACCGCTGGAGCATGCTACCTGTGGTGGTTCCGCGGAGGGATCTTTCCGGGACGGACTCCGCGTTCGCCGCCGTGCGGAAGGCCTATCTCGACGGCATGGAAAAAAATCTCCCGGAAATTTTTGAATCGGCATCGAAATTCGTGCGGATTTTTCCGCGGCCGCTTGCGGAACTGGCGCTGGCGGCATCGCCCCGGTGTTCTGGCGGCACCATGATGTTCAGTTTCCTGCCCGGGGCGCTGCATGCGCATTCGCTCGGGAACGCATCGCCGGAGATTGCGCGGTGCGTGCATCTTCCGGTGATGCCGCCGCTCAGCGGGCCGGGCGTGTTTGCGAATCTGTTTGAAGGGCGGCTCGGAATCACGGTCTCCGGCCGCATTCTGGTTCCGGAGCTGGCCGAAGCGCTCGGAAAGGAGCTTGCAGAGTGAACATTTACGAACGGATTGTTTCCGAAGTCGGGGCATGGACCGGCCCCGCGGTCACGGAAGGCGGAACGGAATATTCCTACCCGCGTCTCTTTGCGGATGTGGAATCGGCGGCCGCCGTGTTTCAGGCGCACGGAATCCGGCGGTACGACCGCTGCGCGTTTCTGGCGGACGATTCGTACCGCTATATCGTGTTTACGCTCGCGATCCTCAGGCTGGATGCGGCGGTGATCCCGTTTTCGGTGCATTCGGCAAAGATGGAACTCGAGTCGATGATTTCCGCCGTGAAGCCGGACCTGGTGATTGCGGAGGACGGACTCTATCCCGCGGCGGACGTTCTGCTCTGCGGCGGATTTTCCATGAAGCGGCTCGCGCCGGGCGGTATCCGCGTGCCGCTTCCGGAAGGCCGGACCGCCGCGTTCATCCGCTTCTCCTCCGGCACGACCGGAGCGAGCAAGGGCGTGGTGCTTTCCCACGATTCGATCGCCGAACGCACGGATGCGTGTCCGGGGCTGGAACTCGGACGCGGCGAACGCGTGCTCTGGGTGCTGGACATGGCGTTCCACTTCGTGGTCACGATTCTGCTGTTTCTGCGGCGGGGCGCGCATATCGTGATCTGCCGGAGGCCGGTCGAGTCGAATCTCTGCGCCGAACTTGAACGGTGCGCGCCGCATCTGCTTTACGCCACGCCCTACCATTACCGGCTCATGACGGCGCTTTCCGAATGCCGCCCTGAATTCCTGCGGAACCTGAAGCTGGCCGTCTCCACCGCGATGAAACTCCCTGCGGATACGGGCGCCGCGTTCCGTAAAAAGTTCGGGCGTACCCTGAACCAGGCCTACGGCATCATCGAGATCGGACTGCCCTGCATCAATTCCTCCGGACTTCCGGACAAGGCGGATTCCGTCGGGAAGGTCCAGAAGGCCTACACGGTCCGGATCGACTCGCCGGACTCCTCCGGCGCCGGCGCGGTCCTGATGAAGGGACCGGGCATGTTCGACGCCTATCTTTCGCCGTTCCGGCTCCGGGAGGACGTCTGCAGAAAC
>CAZHPP010000453.1:0-3619 GCA_964534535.1 uncultured Victivallales bacterium
CGCCCACAGGACCACTCCGTGAATCACCGGACGCAGTCCCAGTTCCTTCAGTTTGTCGCGCGTCAGGTTGGAGCCGATCATGAAGAGCGTCATAATCATCAGATACTGCGAAAGCTCCTTCAGGAACGTTCCGGCCGGAGCCGCCGCGGGAAGCATCGTCACGAACGCGGAGGCGATCAGGAATCCGGGGATGAACCACGGAATCCGGAAGCGGATTTTCCGTTTCCCGTCCGCTCCCGCCGGAACCACGCACATGGAAAGCCACAGCGTCACGGGCACGATCCACAGCGCGCGAGCGAGCTTGACGGTCGTTCCGACGGCCAGAGCCTCCGGCCCGTACTGGAAACTCGCCCCCACGACCGAACTGGTGTCGTGGATCGCCAGGGCCGCCCAGCATCCGAACTGGTGTTCCGTGAATCCGGCCAGATGTCCGAGCGCCGGGAACACCAGAAGCGCCACGGCGTTCAGAGAAAAGACCACGGCGGACGCCATGGCAATGTCATGCGCCTTTGCCTTGAGCACAGGCGCGGCCGCCGCGATCGCGCTTCCGCCGCAGATCGAGGTGCCGATGCTCACCAGATACATCGTATCGCGCTGGAGTCCGAACCGTTTTCCGAGGAAAATCCCCAGTCCGATTCCGGCCGCAATTCCGATCACCGTGTAGAGGACTCCGCCCGCTCCGGCCTTGAGCACGGTCCCGAGATTCATCCCGAATCCCATTCCCACGATCGCCGCACCAAGCAGGAACGCGGTCAGCTTTCCAGTGACGGCGGAAAACGGGTTGCCCGCCGTCACGGCGAAGAGAATTCCGGCCGCCACCGCAATCCCCGGCGCATGGTTCCTCACCGCGGGCGCCAGCCATGGCACAAGGAAAAATGCGGCCGCCGCCGAAAGATAGAATCCCTTCCTGAAAATTTCTCTGTTCATCATCCGCTTCTCCATTCTGTTGTTTTTGGAATACCATTCAATATACTCTCGGGAAGCTGCAATAAAAATTATTATGAATTATCGTTTGATAAGTTGAGATTATGGGTTATAGTTTACCAGAAGGACGGGGAAAACTATGGAACTGATCGACCGGAAGCTCAGGATTTTTCAGATGGCCGCGGAACTGGAACATTTTTCGGCCGCGGCCGCCGCGCTCGGCATGACGCAGCCGAACGTCACCCAGCAGATCGCGGCCTTGGAAAAAGAGTTCGGCACTCCGCTTTTTGAACGGAACGGACGCTCAATCGAGCTCACCGCGGCCGGAATCACGCTCAAGAAAGAGTGCCGGCGTCTCTTCGCTTCCGCCGGAGAGATGGAGCGGAGAGTCGGCAATGCCGTGAAAAAAGTCCGGCATTACCGCATCGGCGGAACCATGACCGCCGGCGGATATGTGCTTCCAGCCCTGATTTCAGGCTTCATGGCCGAAAATCCGAACTGCAATCTTTCCCTGCATGTGGCCAACACCAATGAAATTTCGGACATGCTCAAGCTCCGGATTCTGGATCTGGCCCTCGTGGAAGGTCCCTTCGATGAAGATTTTTTCCTTTCCCAGAAACTGCTGCAGGACGAACTTTTCGCCGTTTCGGCTCCCGGAACCATGCCGAAACTCTTTTCCCTGCGCGAATATATCCGCAGAAAAAAGCGTCTGATCCTCCGGGAAAAAGGCTCCGGCACGCGATTTGCCTTCGACCATTTTCTGGAAGAAAAGAAAATCCCGGCACCTGATCCCGACTCCGTTGTCACCGTTACCAGCTTCGATGCAATCAAAGAAATGTTGAAATGCGGCACCGGAATCACGGTAATTTCGGAACTGGCGCTGGAAAACAGCGCGCTTTCACGGTCAAGATTCCGGGAAGGGCGCATCCTCCGCGAAATGAATTTCATCCGGACCGCCGAAACCGGACAGCGTTTTGCGGACTCATTTCAGTATTACTGCCGGACGCACTGCCGCATCTCAGGATGACACGGCGATTCCCGCAACCGACCAATGTCCGGTTCACGAGGATCAATTTTGAGTTATAAAATTCTATTTACTTTTGGCATAAATACGGTATTTTATCGACAAAAAACAACAAAAATTGAAAAATTAAATAGAATCCATATTGACTTTTCCGCGGATCCGATATATAATAAAGAAAGCAGCCGCATAAACAACATGAGAAATCTGCCATGGGAAACGATGCGATAGAACACAGGACTTTGCTGACCGGACTTGCCGCGGAACAAAAAATCATTTCCGCAGCCCCCCTGCACGCATGCATATCCGAAAGGATCCCTTCCGGACGGCTCGGACGTTCTGCGTGACCGGGCCAGAATCCGGGCGCAGCGGCTCGCCATCGGTTCCGCCCTGTTCGGGTGCGTTTCCGAAGTTCTCTTCGAAAGCAGCCCCGTCGTCATCATCTATCTGATGATGCTGGACGGCGGTGACGGTTTTTCCATGTTTTCCTCGTCCATTCCCGGAATTGCAATCTCGCTTCTGGTGATCCCCTGCGCTGGACTTGCGGACAGGATCGGGCTGAAGCGGTCGGTCCGCGCCACATGCTGGCTCGGGTTCTTTTCGCTGATGCTGATCGCGTCCGCGCCGTTCCTCGGGAAGACGTTTTTGTCCCGGGGAATCGTGATCGCCGGCTGTTTCCTGCTCGCGCTCACGCGTCCGCTGTTCACGGCGGCGTGGTTTCCCATTCTGGACGACATTCTTCTTCCGGAGGAGCGCAACGGCTTTTTCGGCATGATGCGCTTCTATTACACGGCTCTGACGACGGCCATTCTTCTGGGGCTGGGGCTGGCCGTCGGACGGAAGCCGCCGATCTGGATTCTGCAGATTTTTTTCGTGGCGGTGGGCGCCATGGTGCTGGTGCGCATGCTCATGATCGACCGCATTCCGATCCGGGAGGACTCCGGAATGCGTCCCGTCCGCCGCGGCATGAAGGAATCGCTGAAAATTTCGCTCCGGAATTCCGAACTGACAGGATTTTCCGTCTATGTGGCATTCCTGACGTTTGCCTCGCTCGCCTATCCGCCGCTGGTCTTCATCTACCTGAAATCCGGCCTGAACGCGGGGAACAACACGGTGTTGATCATATCTTCCCTTGCCATGCTGGGGACTCTTGCCGGATATTTCTTCGCCGGAAGGCTTTTGAGCCGCTTCGGCTCGAAACCGATCCAGATCGCCGTGCACCTGGTCTATATCGGAATTCTGTTCGGGCTGGGATTCTGCGGAAAGGAATCCTGGAGCATTCCGGTCATCGCGGTCCTGATGCTGGCAGGAGGATTCAACTTTTCCTGCTATTTCGTCTGCCTTTCCACGGAGATGCTTTCGCTGGCGCGTCCCGACAACCGCACGATGGCGGTGGCGTTCTGCAACACGTTCCATTATTCCGGGTGGACTCTTTCCCGGATCGGCGGATCGATCGTGCTGGGAAGCGGGATTCTTGCGGCGAACTGGAGTTTCGGAAGTCTGAGTTTCAGTTCGTTCCAGACCCTTTTTCTGTTTTCGGGGTGTTTTCTGACGGCGGGACTGGCTCTGCTGATCCTGGTGCCTTCGGTCAATCCGGTTCATGAAGACTATTACAATCCGGCCTCTTCGAGCAGTTCGGAACAGATTCGGAAATAACATATCAGCATGCAGCAT
>CAZHPP010000454.1:0-3603 GCA_964534535.1 uncultured Victivallales bacterium
CAGGATTTTATCTCGGAAAAAGAATTTTCACAGGTTTACTATGACCTGAATCAGGGCATGGAACAGGCGGTGAAGACTCTGGAATTTCCGGAAGCGGAGTCGCCGTGGATCATCCACGAAAACACGCCGCGCGGATATCATGCGAGCGCGCTCTGGCACGAACACCTGCTGCATCACGGCGTGAAGCCGGAAAATATTTCTCTGGAGGAAATCGATTACCGGAAGCGGGAAATCAGCTGCTACCGTCTGGTGCGCGTGCGCCTGAACGAGTTCCGGAAGCGCCCGGTTTTCACTGCCAACGACGATCTGGCTTCCACGCTGATCAATGCGCTGACGCTGGAGGGGCTGATGCCCGGCCGGGACTACCGCATGTTCAGCAACGAGAACAGCGAGGCCTACGGTTTCCGGTTTACGGAAACGCCCGTGATCAGTTCGATCGACCAGCCGATCCGGACGATGTCGGAGGAGTCTGCGAAACTGATATTGAATCTGGTGAAGAATCCCACGCCGTGCCGTCATCTGGTGGGGATTCCCACAGCGTTTATTGTACGGGCAAGTTCGGATTCGAGTCTTGCAAACACATTAAAGCTTGAAAAACTGACAGGAAAAACATGAACCGGAACCACATCAAAGCGTTCGCCGAACTTCCGCCTCCGCGCGAAAACTTCGGATTCGTCCGCGACCTCAAATCGCAGGAAACCTTCGTCTTCCCCAACACAAAACCGTGCAGAAATGTCCGGCTGACTCTGAACTCGCCGGAACAATGCCCGGAAATCCAGCGCGGAATCATCACGGAAAACATCACGCGTCTCCTGAAGGCAAAAGGCATTCCCGAAGCCTCGCTCGAATTCGAACGCGCCGGGTTCGAATCCGAAGAATTCGAACTTGAAATCCAATGCAGTCATGCCCGGCTCAGGGCAGGGGACTCCGCCGGATTCCTCCGCGCCGGGTACGCCCTCGAAGAAAAAATCAGGGAGACCGGATCCGGATTTGCCGCAGAAGGCAAATGGCATCGGAAGCCATTCGTCCGGAACCGCATTTCCCGCTGCTTCTTCGGCCCCACCAACCGCGCCCCGTTCTTCATCGACGAACTCACCAACGACGTCGACTATTATCCGGACGCCTATCTCGACAAGCTCGCGCGCGACGGCGTGAACGGGCTGTGGCTCACCATGTACTTCAAGGATTTTCCGTCGGGAGTGTTCTCCGGCCGCGGCGCGGACTCTCCGAAGAGGTTCGCCAAGCTCCGCAAAACCGTGGAAAAATGCGCCCGCTATGGAATCCGGATCTTCGTCTTCTTCAGCGAACCGAAACTGTGGGGCAATGCGAGCTACGCCGTGCCGGAATCGGACGCTGTCAAAGCCGGACACCCCGAGCTCGTCGGGATGCACATCGGGCCGTGGGGGCTTTTCTGCACCTCGACCGAAACGGGAAAAAGGTATCTGTCCGAATGCGTCGGAACTCTGTTCCGGGAAGTTCCCGGCCTTGGCGGAATCATCAATATCATGCTGGGAGAGGACAACGGTTCCTGCGCCGCCCATATCGTCCAGGCGCCGAAGGATTTGCAGTGTCCTCTGTGTTCGAAGCGCGACCCGGCCGAAATCTTCCGCGAGGAAGCGGAGCTCATGAAAGAGGCCATGAAAAAATATTCTCCGTCGGCCGAGTTCATTGGATGGTTTTATGCGCCGGGGCAGAAGGACGGCGGAGAACTCGGGAAAAAACTTGCGCATTGTTCGGAACTCTGGCCGGATGACTGCACCTTTCTGTTGAATTTCGAGTCGGGCGGGAAGATCCGCCAGCTCGGACTCGACCGCACGGTGAACGATTATTCGCTGGCATTCGTCGGGCCTTCGGAACTGTTCCGGAAAGTCGCTGGAAACTGCGCCCGGCCGGGTGCCAAACTTCAGGTCGGATGCTCACATGAAGACGCTTCCGTGCCGTTCATCCCGGTACCGTCGAACCTGTTTGAAAAGTACCGCACCATGCACCGGCTCGGAGTCGGATCGGCCATGCAGTGCTGGTATTTCGGAAACTATCCGGGGCTGATGGATCGGTCGGCGGGACGCCTTTCCTTCGAGCCGTTCCCGGAATCGGAGGATTCGTTCCTGCTGGAGCTGGCAAAGCCGGACTGGCGCGGCCGCGCTCCGGAAGCAGTCCGCGCATGGAAACTTTTCGCGGCCGGCTACCGCGAATTTCCGGGGAACATCGCATTCGAATGGTTCGGCCCGCTCCACAATTCGATCGTATGGCCGCTGCATCTGTTCCCGGAGGATTCGCCGATTGCGCCGAGCTGGATTCTGCATTCGTTCCCGGAGGTTTCCGGTGACCGGATCGGCGAGTGCATGAACGTCGCCCATACGCTCGAAGAGGCGCTCGAACTCATGACCCGGATGCGGGATTCGTGGCGGAAAGGGTGTGAAATCCTGGAAGGTCTGCGCCCGGAATTTTCCGGCGATCCGGCCCGGACGGCCGATCTCGACCTGGCTTCCGCGATTCTGCTCCAGATCGAATCGACCTGGAACGTGCTGGAGTTCTACCGTCTGCGCGAAGAACTCTTTTATGATTCAAAGACGGAAAACCTTGAACCGATGCGTGCGATTGTCCAGCAGGAAATTTCCAATTCGGAAAAGATGGAACAGCTGTGCCGGCAGGATACGCGGCTCGGGTATCACTCGGAGGCGGAAAACTATCTGTTTTTCCCGGAAAAGCTGAAGGCGCGCGTCTCGCTGCTGAACGAACTTCTGGAGAAGGATTTTCCCGCATTTTCCCTGAAAGCGGTCGAATCGTACACGGGAGCGAAACCTTCCGGAACGGCTGCTCGCTTTGGCGAATGGCAGTCCGCCGGATCGGCCCGCTGGCGTGCGGTGAAAGGACCGGAAACGCTTCGGTTTGAAGTGACCGGGGCTGGCGAGCTTCCGGTGCGGATCGAGCTTGAATTCAGGCGTTCTTGGCCGATTCTGTTTCTGGAGTCAACGCCGGGAAACTTCCAGTCGAACGCGGAAAAATTCCGGAAGCCGGAACAGTTGAATATTCAGCGGTCCGCCGATTCGTTTTCCGCGGAAATTCCGCTGAGACTTTTCGACGGATTCCGTCACGAAGGTTTCCCGTTCCGTGTGAACGTAACGGCCGGAACGGGAAGCTGGATTCCGGTTTCCCCGTGGCCTTCGCGGCTGATCTACGGGGCGTGGAATCCTGCGTGCGCAGGATGGCTTCTCTGATTCCCAATGGTACACCTTTCCATCAGGAGAGCCGAATGCGCACGGTTTCGGCTCTTCCGGAATAAAATTTCAAATTGTGCTTGAAATATTGATGAAATGGTGTATATTAATCGAATCAGCTCTGAAGTGCGTATAGCTCAGTTGGTTAGAGCGCCACGTTGACATCGTGGAGGTCGCTGGTTCGAGTCCAGCTACGCACACCATTCAACACCGTTAGTCGAACTCAATGCCTCCCGCGTTTTATCTTCCTGTCCCGTTCCAGAAACGAAAAAATGATGAAATTGTCCAATAAAAGCAAGTTTCAGGCTTTATTCCTGCAGGGGTAATACCCACCTCGGAACGCTGATAATTTATTCTTCCGCCTTTTGCAGGGCATTGCAGCGGA
>CAZHPP010000455.1:0-3598 GCA_964534535.1 uncultured Victivallales bacterium
CAAGGGGCGAGCAGCCCATTGGAAATGTATTCACATCAGTCATCATGCAGAACAGGGCCTTGTTTTTTAAGGCGGTATCATAATGACAGACGGAGATGGAGTGATGACAATGTTGAGAATGACACTTCTTTTTTTATGCACATTAACGATCTGCCTGTTTCTGACCTCCTGCCTGAGAACCTGCACTTATACTGATTCTGAACTTGTTTGCGGGCTTCCTCCGGAAGTATGGCAGGAGACCGTTGATGACCTTCACAAAAAAAATGAAGGAAATATCCCGGCACAGGTTCCTCCCTCCGAACAGAAACGACAGGGGAAAACTGCACAGACGCAAAAATAATTTACGCCTGAGTTCTTTTCAGAGATTTTCAGAGAGGGTAATCGTGTTTCCAAACGCCCCTCTGGGCGGCTTCCAATCCCTGACTTTTCATGCGGGCTCACCGTTTTTCACCCTGAAAGGGTTCCGGAAAAACACGATTGATCCGGCTGGTTCAAATTCGGAACGGCGGTTCTCAGTCGATCTCGGTGACAGTGTATTTCCGGGGGCCGCAGCCGAGCTTTTCCAGAAAGTCGATCACCATGTGCGGGTCCTTGTGGTGAAGCCGCTCGAAGAGACTCTTCGAGGTGTCCGGATCGATCGGCCAGCCCGGAGGAAGCGAACCCGGAATCAGCGGCTGGCGGTCGATCATGTCCAGCGACGCCTGTTCGACTGCCGCAATGTCGTCCCCCGCCAGAATGCCGATGTCCGGCACCAGACGCGGCGTGGTCATGCCCCAGCAGTCGCAGAAGATCGTCACGTCCATCAGCATGCTGATGAAAAGTTTGCTTTTCCCGGGGAAATGTTCGAGCAGCTTCGCCGAGGTCATGGCCATGCCGTGCTGGAAGTCGGCGTAGCCGCCGGCCGTCATCTTCACGGCCTTGTTCGGACAGATCAGGGCGCAGTGCTGGCAGTATTTGCAGTTGTGATAGAACACATGGAGCTTTCCGTCCTGGAAGCTCATGGCGTGATTCGGGCAGTTCTTCACGCAGGCTTCGCAGCGGGAGCATTTCTTTTCATCCCAGACGAGTCCGCCCTCGAGCGAATGGAGCACGCGCCGCATGCCGTTCGTGACGGCGCCCATGGAAAGGTTCTTGGAGGCTCCGCCGAACCCGCAGACGCCGTGTCCCTTGACGTGCGAAAAATCGACCAGCACGTCGGAATCGAGGATGTTCTTTGAAAGTTCGATGGCCTTCATGGTGCGGAACGGCGGATTCACGGGGAAGGAGACAAAGGCCGAATCGTCTTTTCCGCAGATCGGCTCGATGCGGCACCCGAACACCTCTTCGGTGTAGCCGCGGTCGATTGCGCCTTCGCAGTCGTGGAGCAGGTCGGTCACGAAGACGTCCTCCGCCCCCGCCTTTTTCACGGCGGAAACGAGCTTGCGGACAAAATAGGGATGGATGGTGGAGAACCCCGCATTCCCGCCGAGGTGCATCTTGATGCAGACGCGGCGGCCCTTCATGCGCGAGGGCAGGTCGAGGCGGTCGAGCAGACGCACGAATTTGCTCCCGATCGACTGGGCCGGGTCAAGGGTTTTCGGCGCGAAGGCCGCGAAGAGAAGTTCGGATTTTTCCATGATTTATATTCCCTCTCTGTGGAGTCCGTTGGAGAAAAATGAATTACTTTGCCGCGGAAAGAAGCGCTTTCCGCATGACCTCGACGGGCGCCGTGCGTCCGGTCCAGATCTCCAGGGAGCAGGCCCCCTGATGCAGAAGCATCCCGAATCCGCGGGCGTTGCGGAGCCCGCGCGCCGCGGCGGCCTTCAGGAAGGCCGTGGGCTTGTAGATCGTGTCGTAGCAGCAGATTCCGTCGGGCAGGAGCGAAACGTCGAAGGGAGACGGGTCTTCCGGCTTCAGGCCGACGCTGGTGCACTGGATCACGACGCCGCAGGGCTTCAGGAGGGCGCGGCACCGTTCCGGATCGTCCAGCGGCGCGAAGGCCGTTCTTACGGCCGGAAAATGGGTCCGGATGAGTTCCGTGAGGGCCTGCGCCTTTTCGGGCGTGCGGTTGATGACGGTGATCGATTCCGCCCCGGAAACGGCGAAATGCACTGCGGCCGCCTGCGCCGCGCCGCCGCATCCCACAAAGGCGATTTTCCCGCCGTGCACGCGGAATCCGAATTCTTCGGAAAGGGCGCGTTCGAGTCCGGCGCCGTCGGTGCTGGTCCCGGAAAGTTTCCCGCCTGAGACGGTCACGGTGTTCACGCTTCCGGCGAGCTCGGCTTCGCAGGCGATGGCGTCGAGGTACGGCAGGATATGTTTCTTATGCGGGACGGTGATGTTGAATCCGGCCAGGTTTTTTCTGGCGGACTCCACGAATTCCGGGAGTTGTTCGAGCGTCACGTGGAATGCTTCGTAGGAGGCGTTGAGCCCGAGTTCGCGCAGGGCGGCGTTCTGCATGACGGGGGAGAGCGAATGGGCGATGGGGTCGCCGATCACGGCGTAGCGGAGGAGGGTCATCTTGCGGATTCCTTGCTGTTGAGCCGGAGCAGGGCTTCGGCGATGGGAAGGTCGGCCGGATAGGTAATCTTCAGGTTCGGTTCTGAGTCCTCGACCGCGAAGGCATGGATCGAGGCAAAATGTTCGACGACTGCGGCGTCGTCGGTGAATTTGAGCTGTTCTGCGGCGGCCTTCCGTGTGCACTGGAGCAGCGTTTCGAAGTCGAAAATCTGAGGCGTCTCGACGGAGCGCAGAAAGTCGCGGTCGAGCCCGCCGGAGGAAAGCGTTTCGCCGCGACAGAGCTTGACGGTGTCCGTGATGCGGCGGACGGCGACGGCCGAACCGTGTTTTCGGCAGGCATCGAAGCAGGCTTCGATCAGGCTGGCGGAAACAAGAGGCCTTGCGGCATCGTGGACTGCGGCGAAATCGGGCGGATCGGAGGCGAGGACTTCCAGCGCGTTGAGCACGGAATCGACGCGGTCCGTGCCGCCTTCGACGATCCGGATATGTGCGGAATCCGGCACGAATCTGGAAAGCAGGTTCCGGAATTCGGCCATGGAATTCTGAGGAACGGCCAGCACGATGGAATCGTCCGGAACGAATTTGCGGAACCGCAGGACGGAATGAGCGAAGACGGGGATTCCGCCAAGCATTTCAAGCAGTTTGTTTTTGCCGCCGAAGCGGAGAGCGCTTCCGCCGGCCGGGAGAATGACAGCGATTTTCATTGAAGTGTCCTGAGGAAAAAAGAAACCGGCTTTTGCGATTTCCGCCAAAGCCGGTTGAATGGTTCAGAATGGAAGGGTCGGTTCAGGGAAGCATGACCTGGGTTCCGGCTTTGATGGTCTCGCCCGGCTTGATGGTCGGGTTGAGCTTCTTGAGCTCTTCGATGTCATGCCCGTAGTTCTTGGCAAGATCTTCGAGCGTGGTGTCGGAGGGAACCGTGTTCGGGATGCCCTTGGCGGCCGGAGCGGCAGCAGGAGCAGCGGCAGCGGGAGCAGCCGGAGCAGCAGCCGGAGCAGCAGGAACTGCAGCTTCAGCAGCCGGAGCAGCGGCAGCAGGAGCAGCGGGAGCAGCCGGAGCAGCGCCCGGGGCAGCCGGAGGTTCCGGAAGCGCGGCCGGA
>CAZHPP010000456.1:0-3595 GCA_964534535.1 uncultured Victivallales bacterium
GCTTTGCCCTGGAACGCCCCATTTCCAATGACGGATGCGGTTTTCTGAACCGGCTCTGGGTTGTATACAACGCCAAACAAGCGGCGGAAGTCACGTCCCGGACAGAAGAGAAAATGCGGGAACTCATTCGACGGGCCATTGACTTGTCCCGCTGCTTCATTCAGTCGGACGGCGGGTATTCTTTCCGGACGGACGGGGCTCAGACGGCATACTACGGGTGTAGGGTTTCAGACGGCAGTCAAGCGGGAGACATGCAGGGAACCTGTATGCAGACATGGGCTCTGGCGCTTTGCAACGCCATCGCTCCGGAAGAGTTCCTCGAAGGGGAGGATTGGAAGATCATTCGTCCGTAATTACGTCTCTATTCCGGATGGTTCAACAGCCTGTGTTGAATCGGTTGCCATGACGTAGTCCATCGCGCCTGCATCGTTCCGGGTCCGGATGCTTTCATGTCCGATCACTTACTCCGGCATTATTCTGACGGTATGTGTTGTGCGGTAAACCCAGGAAAGAAATATGAAAATCATATTCAATACACATTCGCCGACAGCGGCTGCGTCGCTGTTTTACCGCAGCAGAATGAAGATGCTGCCCGGCATTCGCTTTGACGATTACGACCATTACGGGGATTATGATGTCGCACTGTTCATGACCTACAAGGACGATCTGCCGGAAATGTGCCGGGCGCGGCGGCTGAATCCCGATCTGCGAATCGGAATCATGGATGCGCGCGGCGCGATGGTGCGTTCCTATCTGGATGTCATTGACTTCTTTGTGCTGGACAGTGTGGAGATGTCGGATTACTGGGGCGATGCCAATCGCCCGATCTTTATTTACCCGGATATTCCCGAGGTCCCGCTGCTGGAAAAACGGCATATGGAAAAGAAGCGGATCGTCGTCGGATATCACGGAAATCAGGCTCATCTGGCCGGAATGTACCGGAGCTTTTCCCCGGCGCTTGAATTATTGGGCCACGAACTTGATATTGAACTGCTTGCCGTTTATAATCTGAAAGCTGGGAAATGCGAATTCGGCTTGCCGCGGCATGTGAAGGTGTGCCATGTGCAATGGCATGAAAATGTTTACACCGAGGAATTGTCGGAAGCGGACATTGGAATCTGCCCCGCTTTGATGCCGTTGCGGAATCCCGACGGCCTGAAACGCCGGGCCTCCCTGTCCTGTTTCTTCCAGGACAACAACGACGATTATCTGATCCGCTACAAGATGCCGTCCAACGACGGACGTGCCGCGATCTTCGGTTTTCTCGGAATTCCGGTCGTGGCGGATATGTTGCCGTCATTTCTGCAGTTGATCCGGCATGGATACGACGGTTTTATCGTTCATCACCCCGGTGGCTGTTATCAGGCATTGAAGCACTTGGCGTTCGATGCGGAATTGCGGGAGCGGATGAGTTCGAGAATGCGTGAAAAAATCCGGACGCGGTTCGACTTCGCTCGGATCAACCGGGATTTTCTGGCGTTTCTGGCCGAAGTGCCGGCTGCGCCGTCTCCACCCCTGAATTTTCATCCGTCGCCGGACCGGATTTCTGTCGCAGATGCCGCTGTTCTGGGGCGGATCAACCGGCGTCTGTATATGAAGTCCATCGTAAAAACCATCATGAAAATGACTATGAAAAAATGAAAATCCACATCCATTACAAAATCAGCGAGAGTCCCTGGGGCGGAGGCAACTCCTTTCTGCGTTCGTTCCGCAACTACTGCCAGACTCGGGAAGATGTCGAACTCGTTTCCAATGCGAACGCACCTTATGACATCCTGTTTTTCAACGCCTGCAATCGGGCACCATGCCAGATGCTGGACATGCAGCAGCTTCTGGAATGGAAATATGTCGGACGCAGCGGATTCATCGGCAAATTCTATCGTGCCTCGCGTCCCAAACTGCTGGTTTACCGCTCCGACGGATTCCGCAGCATCTATGCCGAACAGGGAGAATCCTGGGGGGACAACATTCAGCGCTGCTGTCTGCAGATCGCCGATTGGGTGATCTTTCAGAACCAGTTCACGCTCAAACTGGCCAGAACGCCCGAAGTCGGGTATCTGCGTGACAACTGGGCCGTCATTCACAACGGCGTCGACCAGCATATCTTCCAGTGGCAGAACGGGCCGGGATGGGATGGCCGCCGCCCGCTGAAACTGCTGATGGTCAACTGGTCGAACAATCCCAACAAAGGTTATCGGGAAGCGGCGGCTTTTTCGCGCTTTTCCGGAGTGGAGTTTACTTTTGTCGGAAACTGGCCGTCGTCAATCCCTCCTGAAAATGTGCGGATTCTGCCTCCCCTGCCTCATGCGCGGTTGGCCGGGGAAGTGGCGCGCCACGATGTGTTCTTTCATCCCTCGAAATTCGATTCCTGCCCGAACGTCTGCCTGGAAGCGCTTTCCTGCGGACTTCCGGTCGTATATCATCAGACCGGCGGGATCGGTGAGATTGCCGCCGACTGCGGCTGGCTGTACAACGATGAGAAGCCGGAAGAAACCTATGAACGGATTCGCTCCGAATATGCCGCCAAACGTGAAATCCTGCGTCGCCGTCGCCATGATTTCTCTATGGAACGCTGTGGCGGGGAGTATCTCGATTGTTTCCAAAAACTCCTGAATGAACGAAAAAAACAAGCCTGAACATGCCGATCTCTTCTCCAAACATTTCATTTCTGCATTCGGCCATACCTGCGGTTTCAATCGCCGATGCGCCCATTTCCTCCGGCGGTAAAATCCGGTTTTTGCATACTTATATCGGGGCGGCACTGTTCATCTATTCCACATCGCTGATGGCATTGAATATTCCCTGGACCAGCCTGGCGTTCGCGGGCGGCATCGTGCTGATGGGGTTGGGGGCATTTTACGGCAGGAACAATGAAAAAGCACCGCGTTCGGTATTCTGGGTCGCTACCCTGATGCTTTTCGTGGCATACTACACGCAGGGAATCCGGATGTGGTATTTTTCTAGCATTCAGCGTCCGGATAAAGCCGTCAGCATACCGATCTTTTTCCAGTTGATTCTCTGGGGAATTTTCTGCTGGACGGGGAGCGATAAACAGCGTTTTTTTTTCCTTTTCCGATGTCTTTACTGGCTGATCACCGGCTCGGTGATTTGTTTTATGCTGCAGGCCTTGTTTCCAATGTTCACCAAAGCCAGTGAGTTCTTTTTCAATGAAAATATCGCCGGTTTTTCCAGTGCGCCGCATCTTTTCGGGTATCATCTCTGTCTGGCACTTCCGCTTTATCTTGCTTTATGGCTGTTTGACCGACGGAACAAGAAATGGAATTTCCTGTTGTTGCTTTTGACGCTTCTGGCAGGAGTGTTGCTGGTGGAGCGTTCTGTATTCTTGGCCTGGGGCGGGACAGTTGTCCTGTTGACTCTCTGTGGAAAATTCAAAGTGAAATACGTCATGTTTCTCATTGCACTCGGAGTTCTTGCATTAAACGCGAATGTGCTTGAAATTCAAAAATATATGACTTTCAAATGCATATCATGATCACAGCTGATTCAGAAGAAGAATTAGTTAGTAAGAAAATGCAAATAAAAAGTTATTTGGAAGCTATGGAAATTAAAGCTTTTCCTTTAAGATTTGAACAAC
>CAZHPP010000457.1:0-3590 GCA_964534535.1 uncultured Victivallales bacterium
CAAGAGAGTCGGATCGGAAAGTGCGTCCCAGCAGATCGTCACGGACTGTGACGTCTCCCCGATATGGGCTCCAGACCACCCGTTGTTTCCCGGAGAGGATCGTGGCTCCTGCGGGGGTTCCGGTTTTTCCGTCGATGCGGAGTTCGAAGTGTCCTCCGGTCAGGAGCCAGTCTCCTTCAATGCCGGCGACGCAGGGACCCGACATTTCCCGGAGCGCGGTTGATTTGCAGACAGTTTCATTCATAACGATTCTTTTCCCAATTGTGTTTTTCAAGTTCTGCACTTTAAAAAGTCATGATATTTTTTCTCCGACTGAGGTGATGTCGTGTTTTACACCGCGCGATCCATGTCGGCGCTCCACTTCCGACGAGCTGGATGACCCATTCTCGTCGGAGCGCCTTTGATGGCTCACGCTGGCTTTATGCCACGGCCAGCGACAGTCCCGGCAATGCCTGTTTCCTGTGCTCCTTCAGTTCCTCCATGTTAAGATATCTGGTATCCTCCTGCCAATCCTCGTGGATTTCGACAGCCAATGCCCGTACCAGACGCAGGCATGCAGCCTCGTTCGGAAAGATGCGTACAACGTGCGTTCTGCGCTTAATTTCCTGGTTCAGACGCTCCAGCATATTGGTCGACTTCATGTGCTTGCCGGGAGTCAGCTCCACGCCGAGGACTTCCCGCCGCCCGTCCCAGCTGATCCCCAGCGCAATCAGCATAACCTGATTCTGTCAAGGTGCTGATTGTTGGTGCTGAAAAACTTGTCCCGCACAACTCCTCTGTCACAGAAGCTACCTTTCGAGTGGAAACACCTTGCAGATACATTTCCATCATCGCACAGACCAATACCTTTTCACTCCTTTGATATCGCTCAAAAATCTCTGTTTTGAACCCGCCTTTCCCTGGCCTGCGGCACACGCAGCGTAATGGCGCCTACACGCGTATACAGAAACCGGCTGTAATACCCGGTACGATATCCTTTGCGCTCTCCTGTACGGCTTCATAAGCATCTGCATTCAGATCATTGCTCATCTCCGCATTCATGATCTCCTGAACGGAATTCTGAACGAGTTTCTTCAAAAAATCTTTGTTCTCCGTAAAAAACTGCTTGACTTCCGGTACTTCCGAAGCTACTTTAGCTTTGGCCATGGTATAACCCTTCCTGGGTTGGTTTTTGGTTAAACTAAATATACCATGATTTTTCATTTTTGCAGAACTTTCTGTACATTACTAAAATTCCTGTGTGGATTGCCGACTTTTAGTGCGGGGAGGGGGCAAAAGAATCTTGCTTTGGACCAATTCTATCATTTCTGTTGCAGCGGCTTTTTCGCTGATCCTGTGATATTCCACGGGCCGATTACCACCTTGTCAAGTTGTCCAGCTTTTCGGGAGGAGCGCATAATACGTTTTTTTCAAATTGGAGCAAAATCCTTCGGCTGGGCTTTTGAAATTGTCTCAATATTCAAATTTCCGGCATATCTTTATTCCGGAACTTAAATCTTTTGCTTCGATGGACCATTTTCCGCGCTTATCGTTTTCAGCGGGAATAAATTTTATCCTGCAGCATCCGTTTTCCGCTGCGAAATAGCCCCCGTATTCATTCGGCTTGCGGTCGGGATCCAGAATGGTGATAGACAATGGCTGGATTCCATGTACTGCTTTGCCATTTGCATCTATGATCTTGACAATGAATTCTGCTTGTACCCCGGGTCCCGGTTTTTCGGGCAGACTGATATCCACTTTTTTGATTTCCTCGGGATAAGTCGCAAGAAGGGTTCCCCATGCCGGACTTAAATCCAGCGATACCATTTTCTGGTCACCATCCTGCCTTGTTTCAAGTTTGCGGTGCGCCATCAAATCATATACTGCCGGATTTTTTGTTTTCAGCTTGATATTTGTTTTCAGCGGGAGTCCTGTTTCCATAACAGCTCTGTATTTTTTTCCAACATAGTCACCGAACATACGTTTGTCGTTTACCGCGAATATATATTCCGCCCCGTTTTTCTCAAGTACATTCAAGAATGCGGACGGGGTATCGCAGTCGGCAAAACGTTTTATTTTCCCATCAATGACGGCGTTTACCGCATTGGCATTTTTCAGCATGTCCGCATATACTGCATCAGCCGTGAATCCATTTTCTTTCTGGATGCTGTAATAGGAGGCCTTGCTGCGCTTTCCCATATCCATATCAAATTTTATTGCGCCGGGAATGAGGGTCGCAAAAGGTTCTCCGCATACAACGGTTCCCCCGTTCTCTCTAAATTTCATGATTTCATTGAATACGCTCTGCGGTAGATGGGAAATATCATGCATGAAGAGAACTTTATATTTTTCCAGGTCTCCTTTTTGGATGTTTTCATCGAAGATGATATCGGTTGGAATGTGCGCCATTTGCAAGGCGGCATAGTATCCGAATCCAGTCGAGTATCCGTATCCGCTCCAAATGGTGTTTCCGAAAAGCTGGCTTCCGAAGGAGAGGAGCATGGCGCATTCGCGCGGTGTGCGGTTCAGTCTGCAGACGGTTGGCCAGAGAGGCTGTAAAACTTTTTTTGAGAATTGCGCCAGCTTTTCATAAATATCCTTCTGCATGTATTGCGGTGTCTCTGAGGGCATGAGATGCGGTATGGAAAAATGTTCAATCGCGGCCGGGATCCGTGAAAATGCCAGCCAGTCTGATTCTATGATAATATCTGTCGGCTGAACTCCTGCGTAGATGTCTTTCGAGGGACATATCCTTTCGGAGTACAACCATAAGGAGGCTCCGAAATTGATTCCTTTCCTTGTTTTTTCATCTCCGGCGGCGTTGACCAGAGTCTCTGCCATGCCGAGCGTTTCGCTGGCATCCGGATGCGGATAAAACCAGGTCCCGACTTGATCCAGACCTTGGTTTCGATGAAACAAAGGAACGTCCCTGAATGGATCATGGGTGATTTTTGAATTCGGAAAGTATTTTTTTATGACACCTTTCATTTCCTCGTTCAAAGAATTGTCTCCATATCCGCGCTGCCAGAACCATTTAAAAAAGCAATACCATTCGTTGGAATCGGCGAAGATCGCCGGTGTTCGTTGTTTTTCATTGAAAGGAACATTTATCATGCGGCCGTTTGTGGCATCTTTTTCTGATTTTTGATTGTCCGGAATCGGCATATCGAATCCAAGTTCCTGCTTTGCCCGCAGGCGGCCTGCTTGTGAATAGTCGGGTTCCGCGATATTCTCGTTTTCACTGTTTAGCAGGAAACTGTTTACAACCGGATAGTCTTTCAAAAGTCGGCAGAGATCGTCAATCCTTTGCAGAGCCCATTTCCGATGGGCCGGATTCCATGGATTGGGGGCGGAACCCTTGCTGCCGTCATGTCTGGTTATTGCGGCGTCAATTCCGGGGGCTCCGGCCCATAAACAGCTGTATTGAATTTTGATTTTCTGTCCATATTTAACAGCTGTATCCATAATACCGGCCAGAAAAAACTTCTGCGCATGAAAATCATCCGTTGGGTTGAGGCTGATTGAGAGTCCATTGAAGCCATGTTCTTCCAGACTTTTGAAAAATGGTTCATTCGTGCGGCTTCCCCATGAATAAAAGTGGAATCCATCTT
>CAZHPP010000458.1:0-3579 GCA_964534535.1 uncultured Victivallales bacterium
ACAGTGATGCTTCGATGGTTTGCCAAACCAAAAATGGCCCGCCATTTTTGAATCCGTCCCCCACTGCGAGATGGAGTTTTTAGCCGCACCAATAGGATGTTTTCCCTTTGCTGTCGCGTTTAGCGCCCCGGTCGCAACCCTGCGGAAGATCGACAAGATTCTCCTGTAAGGTTCGATTCTGCTGCAATTCAAGCCGCCGGGTTTTGACTTCTGCGATCAATTTGAAAAGGAATTCCTGCGGTTCGAGCTTGAGAAGAACGGACGGGGCATCAGGAAGGTTTATTCCGGATCGCTCGGACACGTCGATCTCCTTGCTGTTTCTCCGGTTCCGGCGCAGAGCGGGAAGCCGCGCTGAATTCAGACGTCATTTTCCGGAACGCTTGCGGCGGAAGACTTCCGGAGAGACGTTCCACACCTTCTCGAACGCGCGGAAAAAGGCCGAATATGATCCGAATTGACAATGCCATGCGATCTCCTTGCATGTGAGATTGGTCTTCGTCAGCAGGTCGAATGCGCGCGCAAGACGCTGTTTCGCCCTGTATTCGCTCAGCGTCAGTCCGGTTTCCCAGTGAAAGGTCTTGGAGAGGTGTTCGCGGGATATTCCGACTTTCTTTGCAAGCGCCGAAGTCGAAATGGATTCGCCGAACGCCTGACTGATTTCGCTCTGGACTTCGCGGACAATGTGGCTCCCGCTCTGGGCGGTGCGGCTGTTTTCGGCCTGGCGGCACAGCATGGAAAGCAGGTCGAGCGTGAGTCTCGCGCCCTCAAGAGGAGTCTGGAAGAGCATGGCTCCGGCGTATTCCCTGTAGGAAAGCAGTGCGTCACGGAGCGAATTGTCGCCGGAACAGTCGAAAAAATACCCGTATGCGGCGTTGATGTCGGCGATGAGTCTTTCGGAGGCGCGGCCTGCAAAATTCATCCACACAAAACGCCATGGAGACCGGGTCTTTCCGCTATGCCTGTAAGAAACGGCGGGGTCGCAGTCGCGGTAGAGGAATGCGGTTCCCGGGGTGAGCTGGAAGGTTTTCCCGTGAGCCTTGAGGATTCCGCGGCCTTCGAGGGTAAGGGTGACCTGTCCGCCGACTTCCGGGGGAATTCCGGCCGGATCGAACTGCGGCATAAAGTATTCGGATCCTTCAACTTCTTCCACAACCATGTTCGGATACGGGAGCGAGTCCATGCGCTGGGCACGGGTGAATGAAACGGTCCAGAGCCTTACTTTGTCGACGTCGATCATGTGAAAATCCTCGCGTTTTTTGACAATATGCCATAAAATCTCACAAAATGCAAACATGAAGACTGTTGTTTTTGCATGGAAACAAGATATAATGAAAATAAAAGGAACAAATGAAGGAAATGAAATGAATAAAAGAATCATCGGAGCATCTTTTTTCCTGCTGTTCGTCGGTTTGATCGGTGCGGAAATACCAGATCTTTCCAAGTACAGGGATTTTACCGCTGAAAAGTTCACAGAACCCGTGCTTGTGGAAAATTTTGACACACCGCTGAACGGCTGGACCCTGGACAGCGATTTCAAACTGGCAAAAGGCGAAGGCGTCAACGGGACCGCGGCAGCATGTTATGAAAGAAAAGATCCCAGGACTTATCAGTCTGCATCGAAGACGTTCAAGGTAGAGCCGGGAATCACCTACCGTCTCAGACTGGATTACCGTACGCAGCTTGCGCCTGACAAGTTCCATAATATCATGGAGATCGTCAGTATCAGATTTCTGGACAGGAACGGAAAGCCTCTGACTGGAAGCTTCCTGAGTAAAAACGAGCAGAATCAGTCAGACTGGGGAAGATGGGTTATGACGTTCCGTCCTCCTTCCAATGCAGAGAAAGCAAAACTGTCGCTGCTTCTGCGCACATACAGAAAAGGCAAAATATGGTATGACAACATTGTCGTGGAACCTGTTGAGCATACATCGGCTTCCATGCACTTTCTTGAGCCTAAAATGCTGAATGCCGATTCAGAAGGCAGGATTGCATTGCGGGTTGTCATCCATTCGTCGAAACTGTCGGAGAGTTCTCTCGCGGTCGTCGTTAAAGCCCCCTCCGTGAAACCGGTCATGCTTCCCGTGCGCGACGGGCTGGCATCCGGAAAGCTTGGAAAACTTCCTGAGGGAGAAATAAAAGTCGCAACGCTGCTGATTGATCAGAAAAGCAAGTCCATTCTGGCAAAACTCGACACACTGCTTTTCATCCGCTCAGGAACCGGATCCGTGAAGGGAGCTGTCACGTTTGACGCCGACGGTACAACGCTGGTCGACGGGAAACCGTTCCTTCCAATCGGAATTTTTGCAGGATATATCGAAAAGGAGAAGGACCCCGATGCGCTTGACCGAATAGCAAAGGCCGGCTTCAACTGTGTACTCTCCATCGGTCTTCTGAAGGAGAACTTTTACGGCGGACGGAAAACAGACATCCGTTCTACGATGCGCGCATCGCTCGACGAACTGGAAAAGCACCATCTCAAGCATATTTTTGCCATCAAGCACCAGCAGTACATGCGTCCGGAAGCGGCCCGGTTCAATGAGTTTTTCGGAGTCCGCGGCCTTGATCCCATCAATACGGAGATCATAAACGCAGTGAAAGACCACCCCGCGCTGCTGGCCTGGTATATAAGCGATGAAAATCCCATTTCCGAACTGCCCGGAATCATTTATCTGCGGAATTTCATTGCCCGGCTTGATCCAAACCATCCGTCTTTGACTCTGACCAATAAAATCGATGACATAATACCGTTTGCAAAAACCGGGGATGTATTTCTGAGCGATGCCTATCCTGTCGGCAATAACGGGGATATCACCGGAGCAGCCCAGACCATGTCATCCTGTCGCGAATCTCTGCTCGAAGCCTCAAAACTTGGAATGCCGGTATGGTGGGTTCCGCAGATATTCGCATGGGGGTCCTTCCGGGACTCTGACCGTGTCCAGCGCTATCCGACAGAGGAGGAAATACGTTCCATGGTGCTGGAGGGGGCCGTCCGCGGCGTCAAGGGATATCTTCTCTATGCCTATCATCCCATTTTTTCCCTGTCTGAAAAGAAAGACCCCGGAAAATCCAGGATGCAGTGGGATAATGTCGTGCCGTCAGTCCGGATGCTGAACGCTCTTGCACCCTTCCTGCTTTCGAAGGAAAAAGCTCCCCGGATATCTGTCCGGCAGATTTCCGGCAGCATGGTGGAGGCCCGGGCGTTCCGGCATGGCGGACAGACACGCGTCATCGTGACGGCTCTCGGCCCTGGAGCTTCGGAAGCTGTGATATCAATCTCAGGAACAGACAGCCTTGCTTCGGAATATGGCCGGACGGAAAATCTGGGCGGGGGGAATTACCGCTTCAAGGGACTCAACATCAGTTCGGATATTCTCAAATAAAGCTTGAATTTTCGGATAAGGCCAGCCAATGTTCACACAAAAAAACAAGAGGAAGGTGGGAAAATGAGAAGGAATTTTACATTAATAGAGCTCCTGGTCGTGATCGCCATCATCGCAATCCTGGCGGGAATGCTGCTGCCTGCGCTGAACAAGGCAAGAGACAAGGCCAAGTCCATCAACTGCATATAAAGGCTGCATC
>CAZHPP010000459.1:0-3571 GCA_964534535.1 uncultured Victivallales bacterium
GTGGCTAGACCTGTCCGGCAGCGGGCTTCATGCCGTGGAATCGGCTCCCGGCCGCGGCGGAAAGATCGCGGGAAAGGCGTTCGGCGGACGGACCGCGCTGCGTTTCTCAGGAAAGGAAGAATACCGGACCGCACGGCCGCTGAACCTCAGGGGACTCACCGTCTTTGCCGTGTTCCGGCGGCTTCCGGAGCAGAAGTGGAAACCCTGGCAGCATCTGCTTTCGTGGGATCAGACGGGAAAGCAGGCGGAATCCGCCCGGACCCCGAGCTCCGGTTCAAGCGGCGGGGAGGAACCGCCGCGTCTGCTGTGCTTCGCATCGGAGGGCGATTTCCGTTTTCCGCTGACCGTCGGCTCGAACGGCGGAACCGGAGGCTTTTTTTCCGGTGACCTCGCCGAGATCCTGATCTTCGGCCGGGCGCACCTTTCCGCGGAAGAGATTGAATCAGTCCGGCAGAAACTGTGTGCGAAATGGCATATCCAGGAACAGGACCGCGTGCTGTTCGGACCGCTTCCGGCGGCGCCGGAACGCATCTCGGACGTCCTGCCGCTCTCCGACCAGACGAACCGCGGGAACTGGCGGCTCGTCCCGGAACTTTCCGACGAATTCAGCGGGAACGCAATGGATTCCTCAAAGTGGCTCGACCGCCGGCATTATACGCTTGGAAAAGCGCCGGCCCGCATCCTTCCGGACAATCTGATTTTCCGTGACGGCATGGCGCAGATCGTCACAAAGTACGATCCGGGAATGCCGTCCGGGCGTCTGGAGCCGCGCGGACCGGAGTACCATTCCTTCAGCGTGGGCGCGCTCTATTCCCGCCGGACCTTCCGCTACGGTTATATCGAATGCCGTGCAAAAATTCCGGCGACCAGCTTCAACAGCGCGTTCTGGCTTTACGCCGTGGCAAAAGAGAAGGAAACAGGAGAGACCCTCTGCCCGGAAATCGACATCTTCGAACTGGCCGGAAAATCCTTCGCCCACACGTACAGCTACAACATGGCGCTGCATCTGGTCAACCGGACGACCGGAAGGCACATCGCCCTCGGACGGAACTGGAAATCGAACTTCAAGTTCACGGACGACTTCCACGTCTACGGGCTCGAATGGACCCCGAAGGTCATCCGGTACTTCATCGACGGCGCGCCGGTCCGCGAATTCACGGTGAAGGAAAACCACTGGAACCTGCCCATGCGGATTCACTTCGACAGCATCGCGCACTTCGACTGGTTCGGAGTTCCGGCCCCCGAAGACTTTCCGGCCGTGTTCCGGATCGACTATTGCCGCGTCTGGAAAAATTCCGAAACCGACCTTCCGGACGATGACTGGAAGGACCGTTACGAGTATACCTATCTGCTTCAGGATCATGGATTTGCATACGACTACGATGCAAAGTACGGTTCAAAAATCGTTCTGCGCCATCCCATGCCGAAAACGCCGGAAACCGTCTCCCTGCTTCCCTCCGACGGAATGGACTGGAAATGCCTCTGCGGAGCAAGCGTCGTTCCGGAAGACTCCCTCCCGTCGGCCCTCCTGGATTTTCCGGCCTCGGTCACGCGCGGAGACGACGGCGAAGTCCAGTACGCCGCGCCAAGCTCCCTCTGGCCGGCCGCGGTTCTCCTGAATCCTGCGGTGCGGGACTGGAAGGGGTGGCAGCGGCTCGTGCTGGAATATGACAATCCCGGGTTCATCCAGGCGTTCACGCTGACCGCCTCCGCCGAAGACGGCGGAACGCTTTCCGCCGGAGTCAGTCTGAAAACGGGGAAAGGCGTCTTTTACGTGAACCTGACGGATGCCGTCCGGAAAGCCCCTGTCCGCAGCATCACGTTCCGCATCCGCGGAAGCGACCGGATCCAGAAATTCCGTCTGACCGGACTGCGTCTGGAAAAATAATCGCCACGGAATTTGAATTCGGACCCGCAGAATGATATATTGAGGAGGTTCGATTCAAACCAGAATCCTGAGAAAAGAACGGAATCGGAGCCTGTGTCCTCCTTCCTTTCAGAAAGAATCCGGAATCGTGGCGGTGAAGCAAAAGAAGATGAGTCTGCGGGAATTCGCAGCAAGGATCAGTGTTCCGGCCGGAACTGTCTCCAAGGCTCTGCATCCCGGGACGAGATACAGAATCTCGCCCGGAAAGGTGACCCTGATCCGGGAAAAAGCGGAAGAACTCGGATTCAGCATCTCCACAGAAAAGGCGCCGGACAGCCGCAGACTGCCGAGGCTCGGTCTGATCTGCGGAGCCATGCTCCAGTACCTCGGAAGTCATTTTTACAACGGCGTTCAGGAAGTCTGCCGGCGCAGGGACGTCTCCCTTCTTCTTGAAAGCTGCAATCACGACCCCGACCAGGAAAAAGCCGCGTTCCGGCGCATGTGCTCCGAAAATGTCGACGCCCTCATCTACTGGCCCGCCGCCAAGCCCGTGAAAGATTTCCGCCGGAAAAGTCTGACCAAGGTGGAATGCTCTGTTCCTGAGGAAATTCCCTTTGTCTGCATCGGCGGGAACTTCCCGGCCTCCCATGCGTACCGGATTCTCTACCGCACGGCCGAAGCAGGAAAAAAAGCCGCGCTCCGGCAGCTCGCAGCAGGCTGCAGGAACTTCATCGTCATGCGCTTCAATCTGACCTGGCTGGACGACCGGGAGGCCGAGAATGCCTACCGCCGGACTCTGCTGGACAGCGGCATCCCCGCGCGGAAAATCCACATTCTCCAGACCGGGAGCTTCGATTCCCCGGAGAAATTCGCCTGTTTCCGGAATGCGGAGGGCGTCTGGCTGAACCATCTGTTTCTGCTCCACATGTACATGCCGTACATCCGCAGTCATGTGGACCTGAAGCGGCTCCATGTGGACGGGATCGGATATCTGGAATTTTTCCGTTCGGTCCGGCGGCTCTGCTCTCCGCTTTATTCCATGCTGGACATGGGGGAATTCTTTTCCGACAATTACGGTTCGAGCGGAGTGGTGTTCTGCAGTCTCCGCGAGCTGGGAGCGCGTTCGGCGGAAAAGGCGCTGGAGCTCATCGACATTCCGAAGGAATCCCGGCCCGGCAGGGAATACTGCGGATGGCACACGGAAGAGGATGAAAAGAAACTGGAGTTTTCCCGCATCAAGGTATGGAAATGATCCCGATTCCACGTTCCCGGATGATTCGGCTTCCCCGCAAAGCATCGGATATTCTTTTCGCCCGTGCCAAATCGTCTCGTGCATCGGCCCGAACGATTTGCGGCCTCTTCGAGGCGTCCTGCAAAAAAAACATGATTTTTCATTTGTATTTTCCCCGATTCCGTGATATAATAATCCATTATTGAAATGCAAATTTCAGGAGCAAGTCATGGACCATGCAGGCTTCACTGCTGCGGAAAAAATCTCCATGACAGCCCTGAACCGATTGGGAAACGCGTTTCGCAAAATCCCATTTTTCTGCAAGATTCCCCGCATTCCATCGATTTTTTCCAGGCACGGACTGTGCCATTCCGGAATGTCCGTCCCTTGTCTTTTGTTCTGCATGATGACCGATTTGAATGCATTTCCAATGGGCTGCTCGCCCCTTGAACCCTCGGCAGGACTCAAGGAGC
>CAZHPP010000460.1:0-3562 GCA_964534535.1 uncultured Victivallales bacterium
TGTCATAAAAAGTGCTCCTCAAGAACAGTTCTTCCCCGGCGGCCGCGGCTTCCCATGCATTTTCAGACTCCGAAAGTGCAATACTTGTTCCATGGTATTCCTCTGTCCAAAGGGTCCCGTGTTCCTCGCAGGCGCAGATTTCCGGAACGGGCACGGGCGTGCCGCGGTATTCCATTGCAGAAAGTTTTCCATCCGGAGTGAAGGCAATCCGCCATTCCCCGAAATCAAGCCGTTCGGATGCAGGAGCAAATTTCAGTCCGGAAGATTCTCCGAAAGGGGTCAGGCGCTTCGTCCACGGCAGAAGCCGGTCGCCGATCGAGGCGGCGGCCGTGCCGAACAGTCCGGCCAGATATTCCGCATTTTCGGCGATATGGCATCCGCATGCGGCATCGTGAAACTGAAGCATGGCAAGACTTTCCCGGGTCCGGACCGGAACACTGCTTCCGGCAAAATCGGAGGCCATCACGGAATTTTCCAGGATCTTCGGCATTTTTTTGCTTGCATATCTCGCTGTGTAGCATCCGGTGAAAATCCGGGAAAAATCTTCACTGCAGCCGTAAAGGGGTGTATTTTCCCAGTTCTTCTGCGCCGAGCAGCAGCGTTCGTGGGTGCTGAAAAAAAGATCGATTCCGTCTCCGGCATATTTCGACCGTAGTTTCCGGACGATTTCAATAATCCCGGGAAAGATGTCCTGTTCCTCGCCCATGACGGTGACAAGGGCGTCTTCGGCTCCGGAACGCCATGCGCCCTTCACGGCGTTTTCGAGTTCCGTTTCAAGACGCTTTCCGCGTTCCAGGTCCGAGGCGGGCGCTTCGTCCGGATTGTCCGGATTTCCCCAGCCCCAGGAAAGACCGTCCGGAGAATCCGCAAGGCACCGGATCACCGTTCCGTCCGGCGCCTGCCAGCGGAAGGCTCCTGCGGGTTCAGGACCGTCCAGCCGGGGCATGCGCCCGGCCTTGTAATATTCATAGCCGGAAAGTTTCAGAAACTGCGGGAGCTGGGCCGGAACTCCGAACGCATCCTCGAACGCTCCGACCTTCACTTCACAGCCTAATTCATCCCGGAGCCAGCGCCGTCCATCCTCCACATTGCGGATCAGGGCCGATGCCGAACACAGATTGAGATCGGGGATCGTCAGTTCTCCGCCAATAATCTCAAGCCGTCCGGATTTGATGAGGCTTTCCGCACACGGGCGCATGGACGGATTGTCTTCCAGAAACTGTTTCAGCGGCAGAGTCTGAGAAAACGAGAACGTGAATTCGCCGTTGTCCATAAGCAGCTCGAATGCTTCATGATACAGTTGCGAACGGCGTTTGGAATACCATTCGGCCGGACGCCTCCAGACAAGGTCAAAATGCTGATGCGGAACGACATGGATTCTCATTTTTCAGCCTCAGAGTCCCCCTATTCGTTCCCCGGAACGCCTTTGTAGGTCCACATCGTGCGCTGGTCCCTGAAGTCAGCCAGCATGGCGGTGAGCTTCGAGTCGGCGGCATGGCCATCCATGAATACAAGATTCTTGAAGGAATCGTGGCGTCCGGCAGAAATGCTCATTTCCTTGGCGGTTCCGCCGGCTTCGAGATTGATGTCGTCCTCGGGCTGATACAGCCAGACGCGGGCATCCATGCGGACCCTGAAGCTGCTGGCATTGTCACCGAACCCGATGATCTGCGAAGCGTGCGGAATACGCGTAATTTTGGTGGTCATGGTCCGCTGGTTGTCGATGTCGATGAACCCGTTCCACTGATGAAGGTAAAGATTTTTACCGTAGCCGATATATTCGGTTCCGCCGGCTCCGGGACCCTTGTCCGACGGACAGTACATGATTTTGGAGATTGCATCGTTGTCCGTTCTGACGTTGACAGTCTGCTTTCCCATGTATTTGTTCATGGTCTGATACCAGAACGCATTGCCGCCGGCGGTATAGCACTGACCGGGAACCATATAGTCGTCGTTGTCGCCCGAGTACATCATGCTTGCGCTGCCGATCTGCTTAAGGTTTGCAATGCAGTTTGCCTTGTTTGCCTGTCTGCGGGCCTTGTTGAGGGCCGGCAACAGCATTCCCGCCAGAATCGCGATGATCGCTATTACGACCAGGAGTTCTATCAGAGTAAAATATCTTTCCATGTTTCTGTTCATAAGATGCCAGGCCCTTTCTTCTGGAAGTTTTTTTACAAAAAGCGCTACTGTTTACTAACACTGAATATATTATACTCCATAATGCTGAAAAAGTCAATAGGAAGAAGGGAAAAAAATCTTATTTTATATCAATACTCCTTGAAAAAATCTTTTTTTAGAGTATAATTAGCAGTGTTAGCAATGTTTCAATAAAATTTATACGGAGACCCGGCGTATGAACAATCAGTTTTCGGATGAAGTAAGACGCGACGCCCCCCGGCCGCTGTACCAGCAGCTCGTGTCCGAACTGAAAAAGAAAATGAAGGAAATGGCGGAACACGGGGAAACGCTCCTCCCATCCGAACGGGAACTCTGCCGCCTTTACAGCGTCAGCCACACGACAGTTCGGCTGGCACTGAAAGAACTGGAAATTTCCGGTCTCCTCCTGCGCGTCCCCGGGAAAGGCACTTTTTTGGAGGAACCCGCCAAAGACAAGGCGCCAGCCACTCCGGTCTACGGAGTGATTCTGGAAGACATTTCGAGCGGCAAAGCCACTGATTTCCGTCTGCGTCTGCTCGCTGGAATCCGGACCGGCGCACGCAATGCCGCAGTTTCTCTGATGCTGATCGGCGAAGAGGACGAAATTTTCATGAAGCTGGCGCGCAGCGGCAGGCTTGCGGGACTCGTCATAACAAACCCCATGCTCGCGGAATACCGCCTTCGAGAGCTCAAAAGGATGAATCTCCCACTGGTCACAATCGGGCGCCCGCCCATGCGCGGCATTTCCTGGGTTGACAATGACAATGTCGCCGTCGGCTGCGCCCTGACCGAACATCTCGTTCAGCGGGGATGCCGCCGCATCGGATTCATCGGACTCGACCGTTCGTACATGGTCACGGCCGACCGTCTTGCAGGATACAAAGCAGCCATCAAAAAAGCGGGAATGACCGCAGGCAGGAAGCTGATCTCCTTCTGCGGACGCAGCGGCAAAGCCGGCTATTCCCAGGCTGCGGAGCTTCTGGAAGCCGGAGCCGACGGCCTCGTCTGCATGGACGACCTTACCGCCATGGGAGCGCTTCACAAGATTCATGAAACCGGCAGAAAATGTCCAGAGGAAATCGCCGTTGCCGGATGTAACAATTCCAGCTTTGCGGAATATTCTCTTCCACCGCTGACTTCCGTCGACATCATGCCAGAAAAGATAGGCAGCGAGGCCGTACTCATTCTTGAGGAACTCAGGAGGAATCCCGGGAACATCACGAACAGGTTTATTCCTTTCCAGCTTGTGGTGCGCCAGTCGACCGGCTGCTGATACGGGACTGGGGGAACGTCCGGAGCGAAAATCAGGACGAACTGCCCTGTGTTTCTGTTTCTGAATGATGCCTGATCCCGCCCTTCATGCCTTCCAGTACGATTGCAAGCTTTTCCTTGCCCGTCCATTTCC